>QHZC01000466.1:1332-5800 GCA_003224515.1 Acidobacteriota bacterium | reverse complement strand
CAATGTCTAGGTCCAACACATCACCGGGAACGACAGTGAGATTGGGGAATTTTTGCGCGAGGCGGTGGAGGCCCGCGATGAACGCCGGGTCGATTTCGACGGCGTGGACGGGAGCGCCAGTGGCGAGGAGATGCTGAGTCATCTCACCATGTCCTGAACCAATTTCGATCCAGCAATGTTGATCGTCTCTCGGAAGTGGTACCGTGGAATGCGGCGAAACGCGGATGGCGCGGGCGATCTCTTCGCGCCAATGGAGATCGGAGAGGAAGTGTTGGCCGAGGCGTTGGCGTGCCATGGGGGAAACAGTGTAGCAGGGGAGGTAAGGCAGGGGATTGTGGGCAGGGGGATAGCAAGGGGACAGCAGGATGCGTGCACCGCGAGTGGTGACGCGTGATTGGTGGACGCAAGTGGTGAGTTCAGAGAGGGAAGCACGCCCTCTCCACCTACCCCCCGGGTGTTTTTGTAAGGGCGCGCGTGCTCGTAAATGCCGACTCTAAAAAGGAACAGGCGCGTTTCCTTCAAAGAAAGATAAATAGCTGTATCTTTATAAGTAGTTAGAAGGCGGGCTCTCGATTTGGGTCCACGACAGGAGACTGGGGCTGCGGGATATGTGTGGTACGGCGCTACGGGATACGGGGAAGAAAGCAAAGATGCCGGCAAGGATGCCGGCGCTACGAATGACGGGACAGATGGGAATCAGGAGAAGGAGAGGCTTCGCTTGAGTCTTTGAGAAGGCTTTTCAACGCAAGAGTGCCAAAGCAAAAGTGCTGCCCAAAGATTCTTCGTTCAGACTGTTGGGTAAAAAGGGGCTTGATGGTTTCCGAGGCGGTGAGGCACTCTGGCAATCCTTGGAAGCCGCCCGGGAGGCTGACAGTCCCGACCCGGTCGGGGTCTTCAATCGACAGTTAAGAGTCGAAAGTAGGGAGCGGAAAGTCGAAGGAAAGAACTCGGGACAGAGGAAAGGCGCTCCTGCCGAAGTGCACCCAGATCATCCAAAGGGACAAGTCTGACCCGTGCGGCCTCAAACTGCTTCGTAATCACCCGGAGCCAGTGACCATATTTGGTAATTGCGGCCCAGCAGTCCTGTGGGGTCGGCACCATAACGATAGTCACGAACATGAACAACCCATGCGCCGGGGTGCGTGCAACTTGGTGCAACCGAGTCCACGTCAAAGACCATCCACTCGCCTCCCTTAGGAACACGTGCAGCGCCGCACTCAGTGAGTTGCACCATTTCGGGCTTGGCATGGAATTGTGCGTTCATCGTTGAAGCGATTCTAAGAGTGAAATGCTCAGGCAGTCAATTCAGCGTGCCTTACTCGACATCGCTGCAGGAGAGCGGGACAGGCCGCCCCGCGTAAACGCGCTGCGCTATATCCACGAGTGCGCCATAGCGGAGTTCGGTGGCGTAATTGAGCCGGAGGCTCTCCCGGATGCCGCCAACATTGTCTTTATGGCGGGAATGAAGTTTGGGACGACAGGACAAGAATCGCTGATCTGGGCCATGAATAGTTTTTGGCATCGTCAGCGAAAGATATCGCAAGAGCAGAATCGCGGCGTTCTCCACAGGCAATGTCTTTGGGCGCGCGGGAGAGCGATTTCGGGTCCAGCAAGTCACGGCGAAACGTCTCTATCTCCCCACGATTGCAATTGGGACTCCAATTTGGGGGATGAGGACCGGGAGACGCCGATCACACACCGTGAAACTTCCGCGATCTCCGATGCTCTTTTCGCCATGCGGACAAGAGTCGGCCCCATTTTCCGGCCCACACCCAAGATCACAATGTCGCCCTCGAGGGCACCGACGGTGTGAATGACGCCTCCGTCGGCTCGCTGGAGAAGTTCATCCAGCTCCTCGATGTCGCGGGCGGAGGTTTTCTCGCGCGATGTTGCCATTCGTTGCTCTCGTTTCATGCGAATCAGGGACCAATCGATATCTGTGGAAACTGACGGGTGCGATTGTACCCGAGCCACGGAGGCATCGTCTTCCGCCTCGATCTCCTTCGGTTTCGGACTTTATATCTGCGGTCCAGATTCTTCCGGAGGCAATTCCAATGGGTTTACAATCTCCACCGAGGAATTTGGCAGCCATGCGCTTGCGCTCCATGACCAAGGCGGACATTCCAGCGGGAATGCGGCTGAAGGAGATCGCCGGCTGGAATCAGACCGCGGCAGACTGGAAACGGTTTCTCGAAGCCAGCCCGAAAGGTTGCTTTGTCGCAGAAGAAGATGGGCGGGTGTGCGGCACGGCAACGACTGTCTCGTTTGAAAATCGGTTTGCCTGGGTCGGGATCGGAACCAGGCTCCTTGAAGGAGCGATCGAATATCTTGATGAGCGGAGAATTCCCGCAATTAAGCTCGACGCGACACCGCAGGGAAAGCCGCTCTACGAGAAACTGGAATTCGTGTCGGAATACGAGATCGAACGATGGACGCTAAGGAGATCCCCCTCCGCGGCAGCGAAAGCGTCCGGTTCCCGCGCGGGCGGGCGGTTATCTTCGGAACTCCTGGAATCGATCTGCAAAGCGGATCAAGAGGTTTTTGGCGCAGACCGCAGTTTCTTGCTTAAGTCTCTCCATGAGGATGCGCCTGAGTTCACAACCGGGATTGGGAACGACGGTCTGATCAAGGGTTATGCATTCGGGCGGCGTGGCTCTTTCGCGGATCATCTCGGTCCCTGGATGGCGAGAGACGCAAGCACAGCTTGCCAACTTCTCGAAACATTCCTGGCTCACACTTGGCGTGAAATTCAGGTCGTTGACTATTTGAAATCAAACGCCATCGCTGGCAGCTTGCTGAGGTCTTTCGGATTCAGTTACTCCCGCTCGCTCACTCGGATGTATCGGGGATCGAATGACCATCGGGGACGATCGGAACTTCTTTGTGCCATTCTAGGCCCGGAGTTCGGCTGAGAATGTTTGGCCGCCGGACACACGGTTCGCATCTTTTTTTGGAACGTAAAATCCGGCTGTCGGAGAGACAAGGGGCATTCATGGCGAGCCATCAATCAACGCGCATCTTTTACGGGTGGTGGATTGTTGTTGCGGCGTTCCTGAACCTCTTCTTTGCCGTCGGTATCATTTTTTATGGGTTCCCGGTTTTTTACCCCGCGTTTGTGGAGTCTCTTGGTTTCACGCGCGCGCAAGTCACGCAGGGCTTCCTCCTCGGATTTCTTATGGCGGGACTGCCGTTTGGTTTGCTGGCGGGAGCGGCGATCGACCGGATAGGCGCGCGACGGGTCATTCTTTCGGGAACCGGCCTCGTGGGGATCTCCCTTCTGCTCATGGGTTCTATGACCAGGCTCTGGCATTACGAACTATTCTGCATCACGGAAGTTCTGGGATACGTGCTTGCGGGGCCCATCGCCAATCAAGTCCTCGTCGCCCACTGGTTCCGAGTCCGGCGCGGCCGGGCGATGGGTTACGCATATCTCGGGCTAGGACTAGGCGGCGTCGTTTCCCCGCTGCTAGTTCATTTTTTGATGCGAAGCTTTGGTTGGCGCCATGCGCTCGAGGTCGTGGGCCTGCTCATCCTGGTCGTGCTCTTTCCGGTGGGGATCTGGATTACGCGCTCCACTCCGGGCGAAATGGATCTTCTGCCGGATGGGGCGGATAGCAGTGGTCTGCGCGAAGAAAAGAACAACGCCCCAGTTACGCCCGCAAGCGGAGTCGGAGCTGCGATTCGCACAGCAAATTTCTGGCTCATCCTGACGGGGTCCACGCTGGTGATGGGCGCAATCGGCGCGGTGATTCAACATTTCATTCTCTTCCTCGAGGATCAGGGCTACTCGGCGATCACCGCCACGCGATTCTCGACAGCTCTGTTGACGTCAAGCCTCGGCGGCCGGGTTGTGGTGGGCTATCTGGCGGACCGTTTTCGAAAGAAGAACACCATGGCGCTGTTCTACGCATTGCTCAGCGCCTCGCTGCTGTTACTCAGTATGGCGCATCAACCCATGGCCGTCTGGATTTTCGCCTTGATATTCGGCTTCTCCATGGGCGCGGATTATATGCTGATTCCCCTGGTCACGGCGGAGTGCTTCGGGACCGCGTCTCTCGGCAAGCTCCTGGCACTGATCATCATGGGATACTCTCTCGGTCAGTGGGGAGCGCCGTGGATTGCGGGAAGAATCTTCGATTCGCACCACAGCTATGAATTGGCATGGAAAATCATGGCGGCAGCAGGCTTGTTCGGCGCCACAGCCATTTACGCGGTCTCGGACCGGCAAGACACGAAGCAGGTCTAGATCCGAGAGTGTAGCATTGACTCGTTTACTATCCGTTACTAGACTTCCAGCGAATCGAGCCTGCAAGGGGATCATCCCGATGCTGAGACCAGCGCTTGTTTTATCGCCTTGATTGCGACGGCGATCTGCGCTTTGCTGGGACAGAACCCGCCGAGCGCCAAAAAAAGCGAGCAGGTCTGTCTCGAGTATCTGGGGGCAGCGGGCTGGAGGATCAACGACGGG
>QHZC01000466.1:501-1183 GCA_003224515.1 Acidobacteriota bacterium | reverse complement strand
TGCTGCCGACTCCTTGGGACAATTTCCTGGCTCTCTATGAAGCGACTCACCTGCCATGGAGGCGGTGCAATCCCTCGTGCAGGAAGTCAAAGCGGCTTCGCCAAAGACCAAGGTGATTGTGCCCAAGTACTTTGAGACGATTCCGTTCGAAGCGATCACAGAAAGTGAGTGTGCGGCCATTTCTAGAGATCCTGCGCCAAGACCTTCTAGTTTCTTGACGAGCCCATGTCCGTCCAGTAGCGTAAAATAGATGCGAAGTCGGTGATGAGCGATTCATGAGAATTCTGTTTGTGGCATCGGAGGGGCTGCCGTTTTCGAAGACCGGCGGCCTGGCGGACGTGGTGGAAGCGCTGCCGAAGGCGCTCGTGGTGCAAGGCCACGAGGTGGCGGTGGCGTTGCCGCGGTACCGCGGGACCAAGGCCACTGCGGTGGTAATGCCTAGCCTGACGATTCCGATGGGTGGGACGCGGCTGCGGTTTCCGGCGATTGCCGACGGCACGCAGCTGAATGGCGTGCGCTACTACTTTGTGGATGATCCGGACTATTTCGATCGTGATGGATTGTATGGGGGCCGTAGCGGAGATTATCCGGACAACCCGGAGCGGTATGCCGAGTTCTGTCGCGCGACGATTGAGGTGGCGAAGAATATCTGGCCGGCGGACGTGTTGCATTGCCATGACTG
>QHZC01000466.1:0-200 GCA_003224515.1 Acidobacteriota bacterium | reverse complement strand
ACTCAGCGAAGGATTTGAGCGGGAAGCAGGTGTGCAAGCGGGATCTGCTGGAAGTGTTTGGACTGTCGCATGAACACCTGAGCCGGCCGCTGATCGGAATCGTGTCACGCTTCGCGGATCAAAAGGGCTTTGATTTGATTGCGGAGAAGGCGCACGAGTTGATGCGCGAAGATTTGGTGCTGGTGGTGCTGGGGACGGGT
>QHZC01000465.1 GCA_003224515.1 Acidobacteriota bacterium | reverse complement strand
GAAAGCGCGCTGACCAGCGCCTCCTCGTTGATCACCGGGCCTCGGCCGACATTGATCACCACCGCCGTGGGCTTCATCGCTCGGAACTCCCGTTCGCCGATCATTCCGCGCGTTTCTGAAGTTAGCGGTGCAGCTACAACCACATAGTCGCAGCGCGAAAGCATCTCAATGCGACGCTCCGGGCCATAGGTCTGCTCGACCAGGGGATCTGCGCCGCCGAACGGCGAAGTGTGCCGCTTGACGGCGAGGACTGTCATCCCAAGCGGTCGCACCCTTGTGGCGATGGCGCGACCGATGTCGCCATATCCGATGATTCCGACGGTATAGCCCGATACGGGCATCACCTCAAAGGCCTCCCACACTCCAGCCTTCTGATTGCGGATCATGCGGCGGAAGTCTTTGGCGAAATACAAGATCGCAGCAATCACAAACTCGCCCAACGATGCGCTAAATACCCCGGTCCCATTCGTGAGCGGCACGGGACTTTCCATCAGCTCCGGGAAAAGCGTTCTCTCCAGGCCCACAGAACGGGAATGCACCCAGCGCAGGTGTGGACACATTTCAAATACTTTTCTAAACAGGGCAAGAGAGCCCGACCAATTGAAGAGCACCGTGGCGTGGACCGCCGCTTGCTCGAATCGTTCGACCGAAGTCCCGGCGATAATGTTCATGCCCGCAAGCGGCTTCTCCAGCATGGCCAGCTGCGGTTCAGCCGGATCGGCCAGAATCAGAATGGTGGCATTGCTCATGTGAATCCGAGCAGCGGCAGAGGACATTACACCACAAATCGAAGCCAGTAATGTCCAACAGGCAGTTCAGAAAAATCAAATCGGGCGTCAAAAGCTTAGAATTTGACACCGCAAATCAGAGCTTCCTACAATACATCGCTTTCGAAAGATGATTGGGAGTTGACCGAACGGTTTCAGATTTCTGCGGTTTGCGGAATTGAGCCCCAGGATTTTGGAAGGACTCTTATGTCTCCAAAAGATTCCAAGTCATTGAGGAGTTATCGCTGGTACGGCCCGGATGATCTGCGTTCCTTCGGGCACCGTTCGCGGGCCGCTTCCATGGGTTGTACGCAAGCTGATTACGCGGGGAAGCCGGTTATCGCGATCATCAACACCTGGGGCGACATCAATCCGTGCCACAGTCATCTTCGGGAGCGCGCGGAAGATGTCAAGCGGGGCGTGTGGCAGGCGGGGGGATTTCCTGTAGAGATGCCGGCGTTCACCTTGGGCGAAACGTTTCAGAAGCCGACCACGATGATGTATCGCAACCTGCTGGCAATGGAGACAGAGGAAATGTTGCGCTCCTACCCAGCCGATGGCTGCGTGCTGATGGGGGGCTGCGACAAAACGACACCGGCGCTTTTGATGGCGCCATCAGCATGAATCTGCCTGCCATCTATGTTCCCGCAGGACCGATGCTTAGGGGCAACTGGCGCGGCGAAATCCTGGGTAGCGGATCGGATGTCTCGAAGTACTGGGCAGAACGGCGCGCCGGGAACATCGATCTTCAAGCCTGGACGCAGATCGAAGACGGCATCGCACGGTCGGCAGGAACTTGCATGACCATGGGCACGGCATCCACCATGACCAGCGTAGCCGAAGCGCTAGGTTTTTCGCTCCCCGGTGCGAGCGCGATACCTGCGGTGGATTCCAACCATGCCAAGATGGCCAACCGCTCTGGCCGGCGCATCGTTGAAATGGTGTGGGAAGATTTGAAGCCGCGAGATATTTTGCGAGACGCTTCCTTTAACAACGCGATTGCGGCTGTCTTTGCCCTGGGAGGTTCTACGAACGCAGTGATCCACATGCTGGCTTTGGCAGGGAGGGCGGGAATCAAGATGGCCCTCGACCGCTTCGATCAATTTTCGAAGAAAACGCCCATGTTGGCCAATTTGCGTCCGAGCGGCAAATATCTGATGGAAGATTTCTATTACGCTGGTGGGCTGCCGGCGCTGCTGCGTGTGCTGGGCCCCCAGTTGGACCTAAGCTGCTTGACCATCACTGGAAAAACGCTTGGAGAAAATATTAGCGGCGCTGAAATCTACAATACGGATGTTATCCGCACTCTGGATAACCCCGTTCTTACATCCGGAGGGTTGGCAATTCTTTATGGGAATCTCGCTCCCAACGGGGCGGTGATCAAAGCTTCCGCCGCCGAAACGAGACTCCTAAAGCACACGGGCCGCGCGATCGTCTTCGACAGCTACGTCGAAATGAACGCACGGATTGATGATCCTGCGCTCGATGCAGACGCAAATAGCATGCTCGTGCTGCGTAACGCTGGCCCGAAGGGCGCCCCGGGAATGCCCGAATGGGGAAACCTCCCCATTCCGCAAAAACTCCTGAAGGCCGGGATCCGCGACATGGTACGTATTTCCGATGCCAGAATGAGCGGTACGAGTTACGGCGCCTGTGTCCTGCACGTCGCGCCCGAATCTTTTGTCGGAGGGCCGCTTGCGTTGTTGAAGGAAGGGGACATTATCGAACTCGACGTGGCCGCGCGCCAACTGAACATGCGTGTGAGTGAAGATGAGCTTGCGCGGCGGCGCACGGCTTGGCGGCCGAAAGAGGGGATTTACCCGCGCGGATATGGCAAATTATTCATGCAGCACATCAAGCAAGCCGACGAAGGATGCGACTTCGACTTTTTAGAAGGTACCGCTCCCATCCCTGAACCGGAGATTCATTAACCTCGGCGGCAGAGAAGGGGCTCTGGGTGATCGGCGTTTCGGAGGCCCGCAGTCCGCACCTCAGGTTGTTACGCGGAAGCAACGCGGCGATGCCCCACTCCAATGGCAAGCATCAGCATGCCTGAGAGACAAAGACTCCCCACCAAGTACGACAGGCCTGCGCTAAAGGAATGGGTGCGCGAGACCAGGTAGCCCATGACTAGGGGTCCGACAAAGCCTCCGAGATTTCCGACCGAATTGATCAAACCGATGGATGCTGCCGCCGCCGATTCCCCCAGAAAAGCGTTTGGAACTGTCCAGAATGCGGGGTGAAACGCAAAATAGCAGGCGCCGACGATTGTGAATAGCAAAACGGAGAGAGCCATATTCGATCCAGCTACGACAGACAAGGAAAGGGTCACACCACTCAGTAAGAGAGGCAGGGCGGCGTGCCATCGACGCTCCCCTGTTCGATCGGAATGCCAGCCGTTGAACTGCTGCACCAGAAAACCTGCAAGATAAGGCAAAGCTGCAAGCAGGGTCACTCGCAAGTTACTCTGACCGGAAAGGCGCTTCAAAATGGTTGGGAGCCAGAAAGCAATGCCGTAATTTCCCGTCAGAGCGAAGAAGTAGGCAAACGTCAACAGCAGAATGTCGCGGTGCCCTAAGGCCTGCCAGACGGTGTAAGACCGAACCTGCTGCTTCGCTTGTTTTTCCCGACTCAACTGCTCGGCGATCCAGTCGCGCTCGTCGTTCCGCAGCCAGCTCGCCTCGCGCGGCCAGTCCGTGAGATAGAAGGCGGTGATCACTCCAAACCCGATCGCCGGAGTCCCTTCCAGTATGAATAACCATCGCCAGCCTCTCAGGCCCAGCCAGGAGATTCCGAGCAAGTAACCGGCAAGCGGAGAGCCGATGACAAAAGAGAGAGGATTAGCAGCGTAGAACCTTGCCACGGCTTTGGCGCGGTCCTCGTTCCGAAACCAGTGAGATAAGTACACAATGACGATCGGGAAAAAACCCGCTTCGGCAGCTCCCACGAGAAAGCGAACCAAATAGAATTGCCAGACCGTGCGGATGAAGGCCATCACTATGGTCAGAATTCCCCAGGAAATCATGATGCGCGCGATCCATCGCCTTGCGCTCCATTGCTCGGCAATCAAAGCTCCCGGGATGCCCAACAAGAAATAACCAAGGAAAAAAATGCCAGCACCGAGACCGACTACTCGGTCGCCGAATCCCAGGTCACCGGGCATCTGAAGTGCTGCGGCGCTGATGTTCATGCGGTCGAGGAATGCAATGACATAAAGCAGGAACAGAAAGGGAAGGAGCCGCCATGCGATTCGCTTTCTTGCGCGCTGAGCGACCTCTAAGTCGGAGGGTGTAACCGGCATGTTGCCTCAATTTCTAAAAACGCGGAGATCACCGAAGGCTCAAAATTTGCGCCGCGTAGTATACCCAAAAAAAAAGAGTACGGGATACCTTTCATGAAAAATGATTGCGGTCCGGACCAAGAACTCGGCAGAGATTGCCAATCCGATCGGTGCGTTGTAGGCCGGCGCACTTTGCGGCGTTATCCACTGCTTGAACGTTTGAGCGACGAACGATCCGATCACGTCAATTCCGGACGACGCTCTCCTTCTTTTGAGGAATCACGCCTTCACGATTGTCGAAAGTATTTCGCGCGTGAATGTCGGAATGCGACAAAGTTGTTGCCATTGCCGAGCTGGCGGAGCCTCCCCGAATTGTAATTTCGGCCTCGCGAACTTGGGTCGTGTGCGGATTCACCACGGTGACCAGCAAGTCCTTGCCGCTTAGGGAGGCGGAACCCTGGAGTCCCCAGAAAGTCGCCGGTTTACCGTCCCGGTCATACTGCACGGAGGGCGCCGAGAATATGGTTCGCCGCGATTCTCCTCCCTGATGGCCTGCGTACATTCCGAAAACATGGCCAACAGGTGTGACCACAAAGCGATCTTCGTGAGCAAGATACAAACTGTTCAGGCAGTTGATGAGCTGCGCGCAGTTGGCCATGTAAAGCTTGCTGGCATGGCGGTTAAAAATGTCGAGGGTCATGCCGCTGAACACGGCATCCCGCAGCGTGGGAGTTTGCTCGAGAATGTCCCCTGGCGTGGCCTCGCTTCCCGGGCGGTACCATGGTCCCCATTCGTCCACGACGAGCTTGACGCGGTGCTCACGGTCAAATTCACTCATGACCTGCCAGTGCCCTAGAATGAGGCCTTCTACACGTTCGCCTTCGCGCAGAATCTCGTACCAGTCAACAGGATCAAATTGAATTGCGTCACCTTTTCCCTTTTCCCACTCGTTCGTTCGTCCACGACTGAGATTCCAAGCGTAATGGTGAAGCGCCCAACCGTAGATGCCGCCGAGCTGCGAAGACCCCTTGCGAACAATTTCCTCAAAGAAGCCGCGCGTCCAACTCCAGTCATCGGAGTTAGGACCAGAGGCGATCAAAGACAACGATTGGCCGTAGCGGGGCAGCCAAGCCGAGTATCTGCGGAATTCAACGGCATACTCCTGAGGCGTAAAGTTGCCGCCACACCCCCAGGATTCGTTTCCTACACCCCAGTAGCGCACGTTGTACGGTTGCGCCGAGCCCGCCTTGGCGCGCTCCTCGGCAAGTCTAGTGCTGCCCGTTGGAGAATTGCAGTATTCCACCCACCGGTAAAATTCCGAGGCGGGCAGGCTGCGAATGTTGGCGGCGAGGTACGGCTCTGCCCCAATGAGTCTGCAGAAATGGACAAATTCATCAGTGCCGAATTCATTGGGATCATACTTGTGACTGGCGGGCGATTTATCGTTCTCCGCTCCAAGCCAGAAGTTCGTTCGCCGCGGGCGTTGATCGGAGGGTCCAATGCCATCACGCCAGTCATAGCTGTCTGCGAAGCATCCTCCCGGGTAGCGAACGACGGGCGCCTTGATCTTCCTCATTTGCTCAACAAGCTCCTTGCGGATGCCGTCGAAATTGGGGATCTTGGATTTTGCTCCGACCCACACTCCATCGTAGATGGTGCCTCCCAGGTGCTCCGTGAAGTGGCCGTAGAGATTGTGTGAAATCGTGCCAATCGGTTCGTCGAGAAGAATTTCCACTCGAGAATCGACACTTTGGGCGGTGGCCGCTGAAATCCCCGAGGTCCGGGAAAAGACCAGCCCGGCAGTACCGGCCAAGGTGGTCTGGATAAATCCACGGCGATTCTTCACGATTTCCTCCCGAATATAGTTTTTTTTGTTCCCCATCCGCTTCCCAGGATTCACGCGATCAGAATCATAGGGCCATCGACTTTGAGCATTGTACCGAAATGATTCCGGTTCTGGATTCAAATGAAAAGTTCTCCTAGTTGTTCCAGAAGCGTAGGATGTGCGTTAGAGTATGGGCCGTTTTAGCCGGAGAGTCCGAAATGGATGCCAGGTGCGCATGAAGGTTCTTCTGCTTTCCGAATACAAGCATCTTGAGATTGCCGATCTTCCTGAACCAACGCCGGGTCCCCATGAAGTTCTCGTGCGTGTTGCCGCCTGCGGCATCTGCGGTAGCGACGTCCACGGCTACGATGGGTCGTCGGGGCGCCGTATCCCGCCAATTGTCATGGGGCACGAAGCCGCAGGAAGAATCGCCGCGGTGGGCGCTGCAGTGAAGGGATTCAGAGAGGGTGACAGAGTCACGTTCGATTCGACCATCTATTGCGGCGCTTGCGCTCCCTGCCGCCGCGGAGAAGTAAATCTCTGCGATAACCGCCAGGTTCTGGGAGTGTCCTGCTCGGACTACCGCCGCACCGGAGCCTTTGCCGAATATGTTGTGGTTCCTTCCCGCATCGTATACCGCTTGCCGGACAATCTTTCGTTTGCCGAAGCGGCGATGCTGGAGGCGGTGGCCGTCGCGGTTCACGCCGTTTCATTGGTGCAAGTTTCCCCCAACAGCACTACTTTGGTTCTTGGTGCCGGGATGATCGGACTGCTGGTTGTGCAGGCGCTGCGTGTCGCGGGTTGTTCACGCGTTCTCGTAGCGGACATAGACAGCTCGCGGCTCAAACTGGCTCAAGATGTCGGTGCCACGGCAGTGTTGTCTGCCGGGGCGGGCCTTGCTGCGCAAGTACTGCAACTTTCCGGTGGGGCCGGAGTAGACGTGGCGGTTGAAGCGGTGGGGAAAAACGAGGCTGTTAGTGCCGCAATTGAAAGTGTTCGCAAGGGCGGAACCGTCGTATTAGTCGGGAACATTTCACCCGAAGTCACCCTACCGCTGCAGAAGGTAGTCACGCGACAAATCCGGCTTCAAGGATCGTGCGCATCGGCCGGAGAATACCCGCGGGCCATGGAACTTCTGGCA
>QHZC01000467.1:867-2948 GCA_003224515.1 Acidobacteriota bacterium | reverse complement strand
AGAAGTTCGACCACTTCAATTGGATCTCATATAAAGAGCATGATTCGGCGTGTTACCTAGCTGGTGATCTGCTCCACGCTTGGCAGGCTGGACTATTTCCCGGACTCGAGACGAAGGGCGCCGCACAGTTTGCCCCGCACCTCGACCCACCTCCGGGCGGGTACTTTGAATACGGAAAGGATTATCACGCTGTCTGGTTCTACGACCAGAACCATAATCCCGTGTACTATCAAGGGCCGGACGATGAGCTTCCCTATTACTACGCAGAGAATCCCAGTACGGGTTCTAGCAAGCCTTGGTACCTCGATCTATTGTACTATCTGAATCCAGCAGGTGACCTCGCTGGACCTGACGCTGGTGGCGATCCTAGCCAAGTTCACACAGCCCAATTCTCTGATCAGCCGAACAACGGCTGCGGCATTAGCGACGCAACGCAGGCATCTGAGTACTCGAGTTACTTGACAACTCTCGTCGGCGTCACGGCTACAATTGGTGCGCAGGCTTCGAGTTTTGTACCTCTTCACGCTTTTTTCTGGAGCACGTCGTACAACGGAAACAGTGGCGGAATAACCGCTATTGGTGCCAAGAACGTTGGCCCACCTGTGGCAGGGGGCACTGGAAGCATTTTCAATGTCGCAATCGAGAATATCAGTGACCTTCCGCTGGCAATGCGTCAGCAACTCATTCAGGTAGGGGCTCAAGGCGTTTCAACTGCGCCGTACGTCGATACTAATGCACCGATGACTACCGCCTTTCTTTCGGGGCAACAGGGAGCAAATGGCTGGTACAGAGGCCCAGTAACGGTCACGTTGATTGCGACGGACATCGATGGCCCCTCCGACATCTACGGAACCGGTTACACTCTGGATGCTGGCTCTTTAACTGCCTACACCGGCCCTTTCACTGTTTCTCGGGACGGCATACAGATGTTGGAGTATGGGAGCGTCGATCGCGCTGCTAATGCCGAGACACCGCGTCCGTCCAAAACGATCCAGATAGACACGACACCACCGGCCATCCTATGCAATGCAAATCTGAATCCTGAAAGGTCACGTGAAGGAAAGACAGTCGAGGTGACAATCTTAGGAACTATGACTGATGACACATCGGGCGTCGGCCCGAGCAGCCCCGCATATGTCGTAACGGACGAGGACGGCCGAGTGCTAAGACGCGGCGCCATTGCGCTTGGAACGCAAGGTAGCTATTCGCTCAAAGTGTCGTTGCTCCCGGAGCGAAACCGAACCGACGATCATGACCGAGATTTAAAGGTCGTGGTCACTGGCAACGACAGAGCCGGCAATGTCGGTGCGTGTTCCGCCGCAGTCTCGCGCCGCAACACCAGAGGCAGTCACGATGATCATAAAGATAGTGAAGCCACCGAAGATCGTTGACACGATGTCAAAATGACGTGGACCACGGTAATGGTCCCTCACGATCAAAGGAATTAGCTTTCGCGCTCCGCCGTGTTGAACGGAAACTATTCGCAGAAGCGCGGGCGGCGGGAGATGTTTGACTCTTTTCGAGGACGTGCAGCGACTGCTCCAAGCTTGAATTCGGCATCTTAATTATAGGATTGCCTTACTTCTTTGGATTGACCGAGAGCCAAGCGTTCAGGAACTTGTCGACGTCGTCTTTGATCCAGTTGCGGACACCCTGAACGTTCGGATTCACGATCACGGCACCCGTACTCCAAGTTGTAACACCGATTGCAAACTCGCCGTTCCGTTCTAACAGTGCATTCTGGTCCAGTTCGACATCGATGCTCGCAGCCCGTGCGCTACTGTCCGACACGTTAACGTTGACGTACAAGGACGGAGACCCAGGAAGCTGGGCCCATTCTTCCTGTGTAGTCACGACACGCATTCCGGCCAGCCGTAGCTTTAGCTCGACGTCGGTTTAATAGCATCTTTAGTCAGGCCCAGCACCTTGGCGCCGTCCGGAAGGTCTTCGACGAGCACAAAGACGGCGGTGATGCCTTTCAGGCTCGCATTCTGAGGTTTGGCATCTTGCGCCCGAACGAGCGGAGTGCTAATTCCGACCAAGAACATCATCGCGAGGCATGCGGTTATGAGCGGAGTCAG
>QHZC01000467.1:0-778 GCA_003224515.1 Acidobacteriota bacterium | reverse complement strand
TACGATAATTCGAGGCTGCTTCGGCCCTGGGGTCCTGGACCGGCGAGAGTCCAGGGCCTCGGAGCGGTGGCGACGTGGAGGTGGCGACATGGGCGTTCTGCAAATCACCGAGGCCGTCCGCACGCGTGTCGAGAGCCCGGAGTTTTACCACCGGATGTGGGAGCTATGTCGCCCTTTGGTGGAAGAACGCGCCTGTAGTTGCAAGCAAATGGTGGAATTTCTGGCCGCGGAGCTTTCACTCGAGGTGTTACTCGCAATCACGGAAGCGCCTGAGAGCCACCGCTTTACGTGGACTGACTTTGAAACGCATTTCGACGACATCGGTCCTCACTTGAGAAGTTGATCAAATATCTGCTAACGCGTTATAGCGGTCCGACTTTAGTCCAGTGAAATTAGTTAGTAAGATCCGGGGGCGCTCAATTCCGCAACGAGCGCCCCCGAGTCGCCGCTTCACGAAAATTCTTCTTGAGGAGAATGAAAATGTTGACCGTACAACAACAGCTAGATCGAATTGATAGGCTCCACCAGGACGGTGCCCGGGTACTTCTGTTGCCCGGCACCAAGTGTGGCGACTACAAGGCGGGTAAGAATGGCAATCCTACGAGCGCGATCGTGCTTTCCAGTCCCGCCGCGAAAGCGGACATTGCCGCGGACCCTGCCCAACTGGACGAATAACGTGTATGGGTCAGTTTGAATGTCCTCGATGACGCACAACGAGGCAAGGCTCCCATAACATCTTAAGGTTAAGGTCGTCACTCCACCCTATACGCAAGAGGAT
>QHZC01000061.1:2117-2582 GCA_003224515.1 Acidobacteriota bacterium | reverse complement strand
ATACGGGTGGCGGGGAGATGCTACTCTGCCAGAGACTTTTCTATCTAACGTGCGCCGAGTGAGCAGCATGAGGGAATCAAGAAGTCGCGTCATGGCGGGGGAGGATTGTTTTTAAGCTGCTGGAGGTCGCGGTCTTCGATCTGCTGCATGAGAACCTTGCGCCTGAAGAGGTAGCTCTGGATGTCGACGGAGAGCTGACGAGGCACGACGAAGAATTGGTTATGGGTCATTTCGGAAAAAGAGACGGGGCCGCGTGCGGGAATGAGATGCGAGCCCCATTGGAAGATGAGGCCAGCGTTCCAGAAAGTGAAGACGGCGAACAGGGCAACTGCAGTGACAAGGGCGGCGCGTTGGGAGCGGAAGAGTTGAGCGGCGCGACAGAGGAAAACAGCGAGACCGAGAATAAAAAGCGGAGTGAGAGAAACGAAAAAACGATTGCCATAGGAAGAGATGCCGGCCCAGTCC
>QHZC01000061.1:0-2075 GCA_003224515.1 Acidobacteriota bacterium | reverse complement strand
GGCGTCCAGGAGAGGAGGCCGTGATTGGAGGAGAAGAGGACGTCGAGGAATGCGGGGGAGGACCAGAGCCAATCCCGCAGCGGGACGTAGCCGGATTCGAAAGCGCTTCCGTAAATGAGATAGCGCGTGATGAAACTGGGCAGCAGGCAGACGAGGACGACAGCGGCGAAGAGCAAGTGGCGGAGGAGAAGTTCAGGGACGCGTGGAGTGGAATTGGGCGCGGCGGAAAGGTCAGAGCGAAACGTCAAGTAATACTGGCGGAGGGCTTCGGCAGCAAGAACGGCAAGGACCATGGCGTTGGCGTAGTAAACGTTGAGCATGAGGCCCGTGATCAGGCCGAGAATCAGCCACTGCGCGAGCGAGCGCGAGAAGCGTGTTTCGTGCCAATACCAAAGAAAAAGGGCCACGGCGAAAGAAGAATGCGCATGGGACCACGAGGGATTGAAATACATGTAGACGGGTAGTGAGCTAGCCCACCAGATGGCAAGCGTGGCAAGGAGTGCCCAGCCCTCCTCCACATATTGACGCGCAAGGCGGAAGGCCAAGTGCAAGCCGAGAAATCCGTAGATGGCCGTGGCGAGGGCCATGGTGTTGCGGTACGGAGCGGAAAAGCCGTCGGCAGGAACGGAGGAACCGAGGGTGCGCGCGAGAAGGACGCCGGCATGCGTGACGAGCAGACGTTCGAAAGCCGGCTTTAGGTTGATTATTCTCGTCAAGGCGTGGGCCGCGGAAACTTTCGTTGGCATGGCGGTAATCTTCGGTGAAATCGAGATTGTGCTGGATGAGTGGAGCACGGGCAAAAGCGTAATAGCCAACGCCATCACCACGCACCCAGGGATTGAGGAACGGCAGCGAGAGAAGAAAAAGAAGAGCAAGCAGCCGCTCCGATCTGCGCGAGTGCCGCGCGGGCGATACGCTGAAGTCTTGCTGGTCCACGAACGAGGTACCCGCAGAAAGCCTTTCTTATCCCCGGCCACCATTATTACAGGGCAGCATCACGATCTGGAGCCAATCTCCAACACCGAGGGAGGGGCTTGATAACCGAAATATTTCGCGGCCGTATTGTACCGCACGATTTTACTTCGGAGTTAGATATCCGCGAGTTGAATCGCGGTTGTTATAATCCGTGCAGGCGTAGATCATTCTTTAAATGTAGACCTCTTCGTAGTGCCTGCTGAATCGAGGTTGCACATGATGTTTCTCGTTTTGCACTTCATTTACCTGGGGGACAAGACCGCAGGCTCCCATAGCGAGCGGCTTCCCGCCACGACGGGGGAGGGGCACAAGAAATCTTCGGCGCTGTTTCAGAAGATTTGTCTGGAGAACCGGAGAAACCGGAAAAACCGGAAAAACAATTGACAAGGCGGGCAAAACTAGATACTCTCCCGTGCGCTGTACCCCTGAGCCCCTAAGGTTTTTGGTCCAGTTTGCCGACAACTCACCGAACGGAGAACCGTCGATGACATATATGCGCGGTCGTCCTTCCGTATGGGTCCCAACGGAAATCATTCTTATGGGAAGAAGAAAATTGTGGGTTCTGATTGCCGCTCTGGGATGCTTCTTGCTGGCCGCGGGGGCCGCATCAGCGCAAAGTTCACAATCCAACCTGACAGTTACCTACCCGGCCGGTTTCGCTGTCTCAACACCTGTTTCGCAGATCAGTCAGCCCGCCTTGCCCACAGTACAGACCATCATCCCACTACGGCCGCGGCCCCTGGCGGGTAGAGGCGCGCTCGCACCCAGCGTGCAGGACCAGGCGCTGCAAACCGCACCCGGCGGGGCGCTTGAGCTTGAGGACGAGGGGGGGCAGCCGCGCTTTCCAGGCGTGGGGGCGAGCCAGTACGCGCCCCCGGACACGAACATGGCGGTGGGACCGAACCACATCCTGCAAACGGTCAACTCACGGTATGCCATCTATACCAAGAGCGGAGCCCTGGTCAAGGGACCATTTTCCCTGAGCTCCCTGTGGGCCGCGCTCGGCAGCAACAATGGATGCGCCACCAACAACGGCGGCGATGTCGTGGCCCAGTACGACAAGTTCGCCGACCGCTTTGTCGTTACTCAGTTGGGCGGAT
>QHZC01000464.1 GCA_003224515.1 Acidobacteriota bacterium | reverse complement strand
TAGTCTGACTTGGACTAAACCGCTTCGCGGTAAGAATCAGGCCGACGCTCAGTTCGTAAGCCCCGAGATCTATCTGAGTCTCACTCCGTGTCTTGTTCCTGGGTAAGCCCCTTTGCGGAATCATGGAGTCGCTGCTTGCAGCAAATCCATCCGACTAAGGAGCTTTCCAATGACTTCTCTTCGGCTACGCATGCTCGAGGACATGCAGATCCGCAATTTGGCGGTGAACACTCAGGAGTCGTATGTCCAACAGGTCTCACTCTTCGCACGCTACTTCAATCAGTCACCTGAGCAGTTGGGGCCGGAACAGATTCGTGCCTATCAGCTTTACCTGACGAAGGAAAAGAAGTTGGCTACCAGTTCGATCCTCATGGCCATTTCCGCACTTCGCTTCCTGTATAAAGTCACTCTCAAGAAGGACTGGACCTTCGCAGACATCATCCCCGCTCCGAAAAAGCCTCAGACCCTGCCAGTGGTCCTCAGTCCCGAGGAAGTCGTACAGTTTCTGGCCTGCGTGGCTAACAGGAAGCACCGTGCCATCTTGACCACCTGCTACGGAGCCGGCTTGCGCGTCTCCGAATCCATCGCTCTTACACCCCCCGCTATCGACAGCAAGCGCATGGTCTTGCGAGTCGAACAAGGCAAGGGAATGAAGGATCGCTACGTGATGCTCTCCCCAAAGCTGTTGGAGATCCTGCGAGCGTGGTGGCGAGTGGAAAGGCCTGAGCACTGGCTCTTTCCCGGCGATATACCGAACCAGCACATTAGCCGGGCCGCTGTGGAGCGCGAGTGCCAGAAAGCCCACGGTATTTGCAAAATTTCTAAGCCCATCACCCCGCACTCCCTGAGACATGCATTTGCCGTGCACCTACTGGAGCAAGGCGCCGACGTCCGCACCATTCAATTGCTTCTTGGACATCGCAGTCTGGCCACCACAGCAAAATATCTCCGCATCGCGACCAGCAAAGTGTGCTCGACCTCGAGCCCACTCGATTTGTTACCGCACCCTGTTCCTTTGGAGGTCAAGCCCACCCCGCCACCACTCTTCTAGCCGCGGGGTCCCATGGATCGCCCCAAGCTGGAAGTGGCGGACATCTTCCGCCGCTATGGTGAAGCCTATCGCCAGGAGCATGGTGCGTCGCTCTCGACGGCGCAGCGACACGTCATGACCGCGATCGAGGTGTGCCGGACGGCAGCCCTTGGTGGTCATCTTGAGCGTTGCGACAGCTGTTCTTTCGAGCGCCCCGCCTATGATAGCTGCCGCAACCGACATTGCCCCAAGTGCCAGTCGTTGGCGCGTGCGGAATGGGTCGAAAAACGGAAAGCGGAAATTCTACCGACTCCGTATTTTCACGTCGTCTTCACCCTTCCCGAACCCATCGCCGCCTTGGCTTACCAGAACAAAGATCTCGTCTACGGCATTCTGTTCCGAGCCACGGTCGAGACCCTGTCCACCATCGCTGCCGATCCCGAACATCTCGGCGCCGAGATCGGCTTCTTCGCCGTGCTCCACACTTGGGGACAAAATCTTCTCTTTCATCCCCACCTACATTGTGTCGTCCCGGGTGGCGGAATCTCACCCGATGGTAGTCGGTGGATTCCTTGCCACCCCCGTTTCTTCTTGCCAGTACGGGTGCTGTCCCGCTTCTTCCGCCGGCTGTTCTTGACCTATCTGCAGGAGGCTTTCGACGCCGGCAAGCTCAAGTTTTTCTCTTCCCTCGAGTGCCTTCGAGATCCGCAGGTTTTCCGCCGGCATCTCGATCCGGTGCGCCACGTGAAATGGGTCGTCTACGCCAAGGCGCCCTTCGCCGGACCCCAGCAAGTGGTGGACTACGTCGGCCGCTACACGCACCGCGTCGCGATTTCCAATCATCGGATCGTGGAGATCGAAGACGGGCAGGTCAAGTTCCAATGGCGGGACTACCGCGACAACAATCAGCAGAAGATCATGACTCTCTCGGCCGAAGAGTTTATTCGGCGATTTCTCCTCCACGTCCTCCCCGGTGGATTCCACCGCATTCGCTATTACGGGTTTCTGGGCAATCGATATCGCAAGCAGAAGTTGGACCATTGCCGCCAACTCCTGGGCATAACTCCCAACGAAAGCCCTTCCCCACCGCCGCCATGTCAGGACTATCGAGATCGATACGAGAAACTCACAGGTCACTCTCTCCGGCAATGCCCGGTATGCCATTGTGGCCGGATGATCACAGTCAAGTTATTGGCCAAGGGTCGTTCTCCCCCGGCCATCCCAGATACCTCATGATCGATCCACCAGAATCCAAATCGCTACCTACTATGAACTCGAAGCTGTTGAGTCGGAGGAATAGTGTGGCCTTACGGGCATTCCGACTGCCCTGCAAACGCCCAAGCACCTTCCATCTTGCCCAACTCGTGCTCGACGAACCCCACGAACACAGTCCACCGACTCGTTCCCATTCACTACCTACAGTTTTTTCTCCAAACTTGGAACCCCGTTCGCCATTCAAAACCCATAGATAGCAGACATCCTGCCGGCGGTTCAGCCCAATGAATTTTTAGCTCACCGGCGCGGCTCTACGATTTTCTCCCTCCGCTTGCGCCTTACCCGAAGCCGCGCCGCCGAGCTAAAAATGCTCTGCA
>QHZC01000463.1 GCA_003224515.1 Acidobacteriota bacterium | reverse complement strand
GAGGGTGGCTATTGGAGAGACCGCCACTTCTACTACAACCGCAGCGTGAACAACGTGACCATCACCAACGTTCACATCTACAACGAGACCGTCATCAATAACGTCAACGTGAACCGCGTCAGTTACAACGGAGGCCGCGGCGGGATCGATGCCCGTCCGACGCGCGAACAGGAAATGTGGGGACGCGAACACCACTTCGAAGCGACCAGCATGCAGAGAGACCACGAACATTCTGCGGGCAGGGACCGGGGGTTTCTGGCCTCCGAAAATCACGGCAGGCCCACCATCGCCGCCACGTCCCGCCCGGGAGAATTCCATCGACCGAGAGTGATGCCGGCCCGCGCGGGTGGATCGCCTTATGGCCGTCCAGAGACTCGCCCGATACCGCGTCCGGAGAATCCTGCACGGTCCAACGACCGTCCGATGCAACGAGAAAAGATGCGCGGCGACCGCGCACCGCAACCGGACTACAACTCTCGTCGCGAGGTTCCACCGCGACCCGGCAGCTATCGTCCGGAGAACGCAGGCCCGCGCGATAACGGGCGTGGGCATGAGAATGTAGCTCCGCACGGTAACGGAGGCCCGCACGAAAACGCGCCTCACCAGGAAAGAGGGGGGCATTCCGATCGCGGGCACGAGGAACGGCCGCGGTAACAAAAATCAGAAAATAACCCCTGGGCTGGCGAAGAGCCAGCCCAAATGCTTTTTCGTAAAACGGGTTCAGGAAGCCGGTTGCCGAATGCCACGAGCCATTCTCCAAGCCGGGCGTGCGGGCTGACTGCGGCTCAATGAGTGTGATGGGGATGTTTCAACAGTTACGCAGGGTCAGTTCTCTCCATTCATTTCGCGGAATAACGATGTTTCCAGAACGGTACCAACACGCTGCTATGTAGGATTGCCGGAATGGGGGTATTTAGTTGACTCCAGTGACCCCAACGTGTTGGGGTTCCCGGGGCTGGTTCCAGGTGCCACTGACAATATGTTGGGCCGGCTTGAGTCAACTAAATAGCCCATTTGCCAGAATTTGCTTTTCCTTCATCAGAACACGGTAGGGCATCAACAACTTCTACCCGAAGGCATTTGAACGAAGCTCCCATACCAAATGCTGGCTCCACTTCCACGGCAAAGTACGGCGATGGGCCTTCGCTGCGCTGCTCGCTGCTCAGGGCCAGCCCCATCATCGCGTTTTGATGGTTGAAGCCTTGCATTTGGAAATCATCGACGTCGTAAAACCTCAGCGTTGTGAGCGTGTGACACTGGAGAACGAAGAATCCTTGGGCATCAACCTTGTTCGTCAATTCCCAGACGTGGATTTTCAGCGTCAAAACGGGAAAATCGTAGATGCCCTTGTCGGTTTGAATGTTGCCACGCCAAAAGTGAAGCTCTAGAACCTCGGCATCGTGAAACGAAGACCAATAACCAAAGATTCTCGTCAACTTTTCACTGCCGACAATCAGAGACTCGATAGTTGTCATGGCGGCCTCGAAGCTGCTCTGGCCAGCATACGCATAAACTGCGACGTTTGGCGCGGTCCACGTCAGTTGACGAAATCCACGTCAGTGGACGAATGGGCGTTGATGCTCACGACCCAGTCAATGTCAATGAGCGCAAAGGGGATATTTTCGCCAACCATTGTCCGGCAGCAAGCCGGACGCGCGTAGAATGGCATGCTTGTGAATGTTAGAGCAGCCCTGACCGCATCATTTCTTGGTTTTCTGTGCCCTTGGTGTTTTTCGCAGTCACAGCTGCCGCCCAGCAAAACCGTCCCACTCTCGACCTTCCAGCTCCCCGAGGAAGTGCGATTGGAATTTGAAAACAGGGGTTGCTCTGTCGCTCAGAGCGGACTGTCGAGAGAACGACATAACGTCTTGCATGGTGAGTTCGCTGCGCCGGGACAATTCGATTGGATGATCGCATGTTGGAACGGCACGGAGCTTCGTCCCGAAGTATTCTGGGGAGGTCCCAGAAGATGCGAGTTACCGATGTCTCCCGATATGCGCATGATCATGACGGCTGGTGCCGTTTCGATTGCGATTACACCCGAGCTGCAGATCGCGCCTCCGAGGCAAGGTGAGGACCACGCACGAGTCACCGAGCGCTGGAGTGTCACTGGTGTTTGGAGCTACTACTGCGCCAATAATGAGTGGCAGATGACGGAAGGCGACAGCTGTTCAAAAGCTTCGAGAACTGAAAACGTGAAGCGAGGATGGGGGGCGAGAAAAATCGAAAATCAGCAATCCAGATCAAAACCCGAGGACTTTGCCTTAGCAGAAGTCAAGTCCGTACTGGCCACAATGCGCCCAGTCATCCCAACCAACTTTGGTCGGGCGGTTGTTCGATGTACCTTCGCAAACAGCACGCGGCAGCTCTGCATTGTCAAACTAGTTGACGGCATTAACTTCGCTGCAACAGTTGACCTTGAGCGCCTCCAAACAGGAGCTTGGTTCGCCACAAATGTACTCGCCGCTGTCCCACGGCTCATGGAAAGCCATGTAGTTCCCCGGTTGCAGTTCAACCCACCAACCATCGTCCTGCTCTTCGGGCGCACGCAGCACTAGGCCAAACGTCATGCCAAACCGCTTGATCGCGAAAGGCTGCACCACTATGCGGCCATAATCGAGTGGACCCAACTCCGACATTCTTTGTTCAAGAAGTTGGCGGGCCTGATCTCGGTCCAACTCGGAACGAGGACCGAGATCGTCGATACGTGCTTCAACGAGCTTCCCGTTCGAGTCGAAGATATAAACTGCGAGGAACTCCCGACCAATCTCATCGCCCAAGGCGGGAACGAACGGTGTGGTGACGAAGACCTGCAAACCACCCTTAATGCGGCCAACACGGCTGGCGTGGTAGTCATCGTGGTCTATGGCAATCAGAGTTGGAGGCTGGGGTGGGATTAGTGACATGCCAATCACCTTAGATGATCGTCGCGGCTAACTGACGTTATCAGGCCATTGCGCTCACGACGGGTCGATGAGTTCAATGGCGATTTTTACGTCAAGAATCTGGGGAATCGGCGTCACTTCCAATGGCCCAGAAGGACATTCCGCGTAATCAGCGGTGAACATA
>QHZC01000462.1:1879-5927 GCA_003224515.1 Acidobacteriota bacterium | reverse complement strand
TCGAAGCCGAGGTGTTGACGGCCAGCAATTCGCAGCCGGTGATGGTGGACTTCTGGGCGGAATGGTGCCGTCCGTGCCACATGCTCGCGCCGACGGTCGCGGAAATCGCTCACGACTATGCGGGCAGGCTCAAAGTGATGAAGTTGAATGTCGATGAAGCCATGAATTCAGCGGGCCGTTATCGCGTTCAGGGAATCCCTACATTGCTGCTGTTCAAGAACGGGCAGGTCGTCGAGCAGATAGTGGGAGCAGTGCCGAAGGAGCAAATCACCAAGGCGCTGGAACGGCACATCGCGTAAATTCGGGAGCAATTGTGGGCCGCCCTGATTCAATCGAGCCCCGCGATTCCCGGTTGAGCTCCATCGTTTCGCCTACCAATGCGGGCAACAGTCCTGACATAATCTTCGCGCCAGCTTCGGTTTGAATTTTTGGGGCGGAGGAAGAGTGCATCAACTGCGACGCTCGCAGGCGGAACAGCAGGATCCCCTTTCACCGGCAGGCGCGTTACGTAAGCCTTACTCTCGAATCTTCTTTTGGTGTGTGGTCCTGGTTTTGGGAGTGTCGAACGTATGGGCGCATCGCAATGACGTGTCCCCCGATAGCATTTCGTATATCGAAATCGCCCGCGCCACTACCCGCTCTGGTTTGCACCAGGTTGTCAACGCCTACTGGAGTCCACTCTATCCTTTACTCCTGAGTCTTGTGTTTCGGTACTTGCATCCGTCGGCGCAGTGGGAATTTACGGCTGCGCACTTCCTGAATTTTGCGGTGCATGTTCTAAGCCTTGCCTCCTTTGAGCTGTTTTTGAAAGAATTGATTCTGCAGAGGCAAACTGTCAGCCAATCACCCGAGAAATCTTTGCCGGTCTCCCCGCGAACCGTGTGGATCTGGGGATACGTCTTTTTCCTCTGGGCTAGTTACTATTGGCTGGGCCCCGTGTGGGTAACGCCGGACCTCTGCATTGCCGCGCTGCTGTATCTTTCAACAGCGCTATTATTTCGTATCCGGCGCGGGCGGGACAGTTGGCTGGTGTTTGCGGGGCTTGGCGCATTGCTTGGTCTGGGGTACCTGGCGAAAGCGGCGATGTTTCCCTTGTTCTTCGTTTTTCTGTTCAGCGCTTTCTGGCTCAGCCGCACCGCAGGGGCCTGTTTTTGCGCCGCGGCTCTCCGCGTGCTACTGGCGGTGGGGGTGTTTGCCGGCTTCGCGGTGCCGCTGGTTCTATCGCTCTCGGCAATGAAGGGACGGTTGACGTTTGGTGACGCTGGACGCATCAGCTACGCCGAATTTGTCAATCGCGCGACGAGATCCGTGCATTGGCAGGGCGGCCCTCCCGGAACTGGCACTCCCCTTCATGCCACGCGGAAAATCTTTTCTGCCCCGGCTGCCTACGAGTTTTCCTCCCCGGTGCAGGGTTCCTATCCACCCTGGTACGACCCCTCTTACTGGTATGACGGCGCTCGGCCGCATTTTTCAGTGAGGGACCAGTCCTGGGCTCTTTTCCGCGCGTCAAACATGTACTTGAAGATATTTTCCAAGAGCGGCGCACTTTGGGTGGTGTTGGCGGCGGTGTGGATTGCCAGGAGAAAAGCACTCGCATGGGGAAAGTTTGCTCCGGGAGCTTGGCTGGTGGTTTTGCCTTCGCTTGCTGCGCTCGCTATGTACTCACTCGTGCTCGTCGAGTTTCGCTACGTCGCGCCGTTCGCGCTGATGTTGATGCTCTGGATGCTGGCGAAAATGAGATTTGTGACCGGGGCGGAGCCGCAAATGCTCAAACGCTTCCATCTCGTGGTCATCCTCGCTCCGGCGCTGACCGTGGCGGGGGCCGTCGCGCGCGATTTATATGATGTGATATGCAACAAGCCCTATGAGCCGTGGGTCGTTGCGCAACAGCTTCACGCCGTGGATATTCCTCCCGGAACGGACGTCGGGTAGATCGGCACCGGACTGGACGCATATTGGGCGCACCTTGCGGGCGTGCGGATCATCGTGGAGATCCCGGACATCGAACAATCGCGTTTCGTGGCTGCGGATGCTGCGCGAAGGCAACAGGTTCTCGCGCTGTTCTCTTCCGTTGGGGCCAGAGCCGTCGTGACCAAGAATGCAAATGCCGCCAATCCTGCGGACGGCTGGCGTCAGATTCCGGGAACGCATCATTTTATCTGGCAGCAGCCGTGGCTTATCGCGGCGCCGGAGAAAAAGTGAAGAAATTGCCGGGAGTGAAACCAAAAAGGCCATGACAGCAAGACAGCAGATCGCCAGAGTGCGTTGTCACTGGGCGAAGAATGAGCTGAATATTCCCTATCACGATGAGGAATGGGGCGTGCCCGTACACCACGAACACAAATGGTTTGAGTTCCTAGTACTGGAAGGTGCGCAGGCTGGGTTGAGCTGGGACACGATCTTGAGGAAACGCGCGCGGTACCGCGAAGTATTTGATGGATTTGACCCCGCCAAAGTTGCCCGCTACGACAAGAAGAAAGTCCGCGAACTGCTCTCGGACGCCGGAATCATCCGCAATCGCCTTAAAATTGACGCTACCATCGGCAACGCCCAAGCCTTCCTGGAAATCCAGAAGGAGTTCGGCACGTTTGACGCCTACATCTGGCGCTTCGTGGGCGGCCAGCCCCGACAAAACGGGTGGAAAACCCACAAACGCGTACCAGCAAAAACGCCCGAATCCGACGCGCTCAGCAAGGAGCTCCAGAAGCGCGGTTTCCGGTTTGTCGGATCAACCATTTGTTACGCACTCATGCAAGCAACTGGCATGGTCAACGACCACCTATTCTCCTGCTTTCGCTTTGCTCAGCTTAAAAAGTAGAATTACCGATGATTCGTTAAGGTTCTGGGATTAACTCGAGAGCCCGATTTAAGGATCGCGCGAAGTGGCTCCCGCTCCTTCTTCCCGGCTGCGTGTTCCGGTGGGACTTGCGCTGCATTGCCGTGGGTCTTCGCACACGAGCCGGGCATCACGGCGCACCTGGTCTTGTATTTCGACCTCGCGACCCTGACAGGAACTCTTCGGTTCTCCCCAATGCCCGCAATGCTGTTTGACTGCGGTCTTGCGTCTCTGATTGGCCTGATCGTTTGGCTGACGGTAGGAGAACGAGCGCGCCCGTCCAAGGTCTGAATGGGTCTGAACGGCGCTTGCTTGCGTTGAGGGCGAGGCGAGTTTACGATAAGAACCTGCCGTTTCTTGGTCTTTTCCAAAGCAGTAAAGGCGAAGTGAACGTTGAGCCGCTGAAGTGTGGTCGAAGAGAAGGATTGCATGAAATCGGTGGTCGTGGTCGGAGCGCAATGGGGCGATGAAGGCAAGGGCAAGGTGGTTGACTACCTTGCAGGATCTTTTGATTACATCGCGCGTGTTGCTGGCGGCCACAACGCGGGGCACACGGTCATCATCGGGAAAGACCGCTACGTGCTTCAGCTTATCCCCTGCGGAATACTTCGCCCTAAACAACATGCCGTGATCGGAACAGGCACGGTTGTGGATCCGGCGGCGCTGGTGACAGAAATTGCGACCCTTTCCAAAGCCGGGATCGACGTGAAGGGACGCCTGCACGTCAGCAACCGCGCTCATTTGATTTTCCCTTATCACCGGGAGCTGGACAAAGCCGCGGAAGGCGCGCGCGGGGCGAACAAGATTGGCACGACTTCCCGCGGGATCGGCCCGGCCTACGAAGACAAAATGGCGCGACGCGGGCTGCGGATGTGCGACCTGTTGGAGCCGGAGTTGTTTCGAAAGAAAGCGGCACACGTGGTGGCGGAGAAGAATCGCCTCGCGAATGGCGCGTACGGCGCGGACATTGATTTTTCGCATGAAGTGGAAGAAACCCTGAAGCTGGGCGAAAAGATTCGCGGTTACATTTGCGTCACGGCGGAACTGTTGAACCGCGCTTTGGACCAGGGGAAGTCCGTGCTGTTTGAAGGCGCGCAAGGGACAATGCTGGACATCGACCATGGGACTTATCCGTACGTAACATCTTCCAGCGCGACTTCCGGCGGTGCGGCGACGGGCGTGGGCGTGCCGCCGACGAAAATCAAGCACGTA
>QHZC01000462.1:0-1867 GCA_003224515.1 Acidobacteriota bacterium | reverse complement strand
ACGCCAAAGAAGTGCGCGAACGGGGAAAGGAATTTGGCGCGGTGACGGGTCGGCCGCGGCGTTGCGGCTGGCTGGATTTGCAGGTCCTACGCTACGCGAAGATGATCAATGGGGTCGATTCGATGGTGATCACCAAACTGGACGTCTTTGATACGCAGCGGGAAATTCAAGTGTGCGTGGGCTACAAGTACAAAGGAACGCTGCTGCAGGAAATGCCGGCGCTCGCTGAACAGTACGAGCACGTCACACCGGAATACAAGGCCCTACCAGGATGGAATGAAACAACTTACGGCGTGAAAGACGCCGCGAAGCTCCCCAAAGCTGCGGTCGACTATCTGCGCTTTATTTCCGATTTTCTACAGGTCGAGATTGGAATGATTTCGACTGGACCCGAACGCGACGCGACGATTGTGCCGGCGGGAACGCTGCTGGCGCGGTGGCTGTGATGCCCGTCTAAAGCGCGGCGCTACAAGACCTCACTCATGCTCAGCTACGAGCAAGCTCGGAACAAAGTCATTGAAGAAATTGGAAAGAAGAGAGGACCACGCGCAACTGCTGTTGTGAGCGTGTGGGACGCGCTGGGATTGGTGCTGGCGCAGGAAGTTCGGACGGATCGGGAATATCCGCCATTTGACCGCTCGACGCGGGATGGCTACGCGGTTCGTTCGAAAGAAGCTGCGCCAGGCGCGAAGCTGAAGTGCGTGGGAGAAATCAAAGCCGGCGACACGGTGAGGGAAGCACTGGCCGCAGGAAACTGTCTGCAAATCATGACCGGCGCCGCGGTCCCGGCAGGCGCGGATGCGGTCGTGATGATTGAACACACGGGCCGTGAAGGCGACCTGGTCCGATTCGAACGAGCGGCGCAGCCCAGGCAGAACATCGTGCCAAGGGGAAGCGAGGCAGCAGCCGCGCAGACCATTTTGACGCCCGGTATGCGACTCGGATACGCGGAGCTGGCGCTGGCGGCCCAAGTCGGCGCGGTGCGCTTGCGATGCGCGAAGCGCCCGCGCGTAGGTATTCTTTCAACCGGTGACGAAGTGGTTATAATCGACGAAGTTCCGGGAGAGTTTCAGATTCGAAACAGTAATAGCGTCTCGCTTGCGGCGCAGGTTCGTATTGCGGGCGGCGAGCCGGTAATCCTGGGGAACGCGGCGGACCGAATTGAGGATTTGGGAGCGAAAATCGAGCGCGGTTTGAAAGAGGATGCGCTCGTGTTATCGGGGGGCGTTTCGATGGGAAAGTACGACCTCGTTGAAAGTGTTCTTAAAGCCATGGGCGCGGAATTCTTCTTCGATGCGGTGGCGATCCGGCCAGGGAAGCCGGCGGTGTTTGGAATGTGCCAGGGCAAGCCGGTGTTCGGCTTGCCGGGGAATCCCGTTTCGACGATGGTGACGTTTGAATTGCTTGTGACGCCGGCGATTGATTTATTGAGCGGTGCGGAGGCGCGTGTGTTGCCGTTGGTCGAAGCACGGCTGGCGGCGCGTGTGGAGTGGCGCGAGCGAACGCCGGAAGTAAAGGCGCTGAGGTGGCAAGGCTCGGGTGATATCGCGGCGCTATCGAAGGCCAATTGCTTCCTGGTGGTGCCGGAAAACAAGGAGAGCATCGAGATCGGCGAGAGCGTTTCCGTGTTACTAAGGAAGGACGTAGTCTAGGCGCCCGGATATGGCAAAGCTTTCCCACTACGGAAAGAAAGGCGAAGTGCGGATGGTAGACGTGTCAGAGAAAGCGGTGACGACGCGAACGGCGGCGGCGCGAGGTTTTGTGAAGATGAAGCCGCGCGTCGTGAGCGCGGTCCGGCGGCTGAAAAACCCGAAAGGGAATCCGCTGGAGGTGGCGCGGATCGCAGGAATCGCGGCGGCGAAAAAGA
>QHZC01000461.1 GCA_003224515.1 Acidobacteriota bacterium | reverse complement strand
GGATTTCACACTGACCGTTATCTCGATCCTCCGGTGCTGGGGAATTACACGAACCGAGGAAATGCCGCCGGCTTTTCGGCTTCCCACGAACGGGATTTTTCGACGAGCGACCGACTGCGAGTGAGCGTGATGCACAATGTCGTCCGCTTCCTCGTACCGAACGAACTCGTGCAGCAACGAGCAGGCCAACGGCAGGATATCCAGGTCGCCGAGACAAGCGGACAGATCTACTTCCAGCACGCAATCTCGTCCGATTTATTTCTGAGCTTTTCGGGAAGCGTGCGGGACTCGAGCGCAACGCTTGCGTCAAACCCGCAGGCCACACCGGTGATCGTTTCACAGGACCGTGGCTACCGCGAAGGGTATGCGCGAGCTGACCTCGCGGGGCACCACGGACACCACGATTGGAAGACGGGTGTGGACGGTATTTTCAGTCCGGTTCACGAGGCGCTACAATACACGATAACCGATCCGACTCAATTCGATCCCGGGACACAGCTGAATTTTCAGTTTCCTTATCAACAGAAATTGGATGTCGATCCTTCGATTTACGCGCAGGACCAGATGCGCCTGGGCCAGTGCAACGTCAGCGCGGGGCTGAGGTTCGATCATTACGGATTCGTGGTGCACGAGTCGGCGTGGAGCCCAAGAATCGGTGTATCGAGATTTGTGCCGGCACTCAACCTGCTGCTTCATGCTTCGTACGATCGCGTTTTTCAAACGCCCGCTGTCGAAAATCTACTTCTCGCGAGTTCGCCGCTTCTCGATGCTATCAGCCCTTCGGTGTTGCGATTGCCGGTGAGGTCGGCAAGCGGGAATTTTTACGAAGGCGGAGTGACCAAGACATTCTTTGGCAAGTTGCGACTGGACGCCAATGTCTTCCGCCGAGCTTTTCGGCAATATTCCGATGACGATGTGCTGCTGGATACAGGCGTGAGTTTTCCGATTGCGTTCGCGAAGGCTCGCATCTTAGGAGAGGAAATCCGCCTGGAAGTCACGCAGTGGGGGCGCTTCTCCGGCTACCTCAGCTACGCGAATCAGTCCGGCTATGGGCAAGGGCCGATCACCGGCGGGTTGTTCCTTGGAAGTGACGCGGCCAATGTGCTGACCGATACGAGCAAATTCGCCGTGACGCAGGATCAGCGGAATTCGCTGCGCGCTCGCGTACGTTTTCAAGCGCCGCGGCACGCCTGGCTGGCGATGGGCGCGCAGTACGGCAGCGGGTTGCCGGCGGATATTGGCAAAGCGGACCCCAGTGCCCTGTTGGCGGCGTTCGGACAACGGATTCTGGATCGCGTGGATCTGCCTCGCGGGCGCGTGCGGCCGAATTTTTCCGTCGACTTGGGGGCGGGCGCGGAAATCTATCACAAGGAATCGAGAAGCGCCGCGCTGCAGATTCAGGTGGCAAATCTGGCCAACCGGCTCAATGTGATTAATTTTGCGAGTTTGTTTTCCGGGACCGCGGTGGCAGAACCGCGAAGCGTTTCGGCAAGCTTGCGGCTTACGTTTTGAATCGCAGGGGAGCGGCCCTTCGAGGCTCAGGGCAAACAGTGCTGCGCACCTACTTGGCGAGGGATTCGAGTTCCGTTACAACGCGGTCGAGTTCGTCGACGAGCGGGTTTGAACCGGCTTTGCGGAATACATTGACAAGTGTGCGGTAGTACCAGAGCGTGCCGTTCTTGCGGCCGGTGAAACGGTTGAAAACAGCGTCCCCTTCCACGCGATAGTCGGAGAGGATTTCCCGGGCGTTGGCCAATTTGTCCGCGGCGGAAACGAGCCGGACGTCCTCGGGCTCGTGCGCGATCTTCTCGATGTAGGAGCGTTTCCTTTCGCCCCATTCCTGTTTTTCACCGGAGACTTCGTAGGAATCCGTGCAGCCATCGACGATGAGCGCGACGCGGCCGCCGAATTTTTCGCGGATTTCATCGAGGCGCGGGAGACCGCCCTGGTCTTCGACGGCATCATGCAGCAGCGCCGCGATGACTTCATCTTCCCCGCCGCCGTGTTGAATGACGATCGCCGCAACGCCAAGGAAGTGGCCGACATACGGCTGGCCCTTACCCTTGCGGCGCTGGTGTAGGTGCAGCTCCGCTGCGTAACCAAGCGCCTCCACAAAACGGTTTGTGAGCACCGGCTTTTCGATGATGGATTGTCCGCGGGTCAATTGTTTCGCTTATCTACGGCGCGCCTTGCCGAGCAGGCGGAGGATTTCGAGATAGAGCCAGATGAGCGTGACCATCAGGCCGAACGCGCCGTACCACTCCATGTATTTCGGTGCTCCACCCTGGACGCCACGCTCGATCATGTCGAAATCGAGAACCAGATTCAATGCCGCAATGATGACCACAAAGAGGCTGAAGCCGATCCCCACGGCGCCACTGCCGTTGATTGCCGGGACCTGAATGTGGAAGAAACCGCCAAGAACTATTTCCACGATATAGAGAAGCGCGATGCCGCCGGTGGCGGCGATCACGCCGAGCTTGAAGCCTTGCGTGGCGCGAATCATGCCGGTCTTGTAGGCAAGCAACATTACGAAAAGCGTGCCGAATGTGAGCCCGACGGCTTGCATCGCCACGCCCGGGTAGGTGCGCTCAAACATGGCGGAGATGCCGCCCAGCGCCAGGCCTTCAAGGAGCGCGTAGATCGGGGCGGTGAGCGGCGACCAATTTTGTTTGAAGATCGTAACCAGAGCGACGATGAAGCCGCCGAAAATGCCACCAACCATCCAAGGTATGGCCGCTTCCGGCGCCTGGGAGTGCGACAAGCCCCAGGTCCACGCGGCCGTGGCCACAACACAGAGCAGGAGCAGGCCCGTCTTGTTGACCGTGCCTTCGAGCGTCATCGCTTCGCCGATAGCGACTTGGCCTTTGAATGCCTTTTCATTCAGTGCTGGATTGGAAGTGCGCGTTAGATTCGCCATAAGTGTCTCCCCGCTTGGTTAGAAATATTAGTTTACTCCGCCTCGAACGCCAGTACAAAACCTGTCGTGCTTCCACAATCATTGCGATCAAACGGGTTTAGCTTCTCCTGCTATCTGGCTTTGGACTTGTTCTCTAAATTTCAGAGGATGATATATTTTTTCGAACAGTTCAGGCGTGCCTCCGGTTCCCCGCACGATTACCGTTCCATAGCCCAGGATTCTTCCGACGGCCGGCTCATCGACCACGACGCTCTCGATTCTGGAAAGCAGGATCTCGATGGTCCGGCGATCCGCGAGGCCGGTCTTTACAATGACCCTCTTGTTGGTGACAGCCATCTCGGTGGCGTTGCGCTTCAGCAGACCGATGCAAAAAATGGCCGCTCCGACGAGAAAGCAAACCAGGGCACCCAAATACATAAAGCTGCGCGAGGGTACGGCTTTAGCTTCTTCGGACTTTGAGAACGACGCAACTAGCATCACAATCCAATGCAGCTTGGTCTGATATTGGATGGTCTCACCCGGAATGAGATGCTTCTCGACGTAGCTCAAGGCGGCCCCTTGAAAGGATAGCAGCGATTTCTCTGGGAGTTCTGCGGATTGCGACCCCGAGAAACTCAGGTCCATGATAAACAGGTAAGCCAGGTTTTCAGCTGTCGATTTTTGGTAGCGCTAACGGGAATCGAACCCGTATTTTAGCCTTGAAAGGGCTACGTGCTAACCGTTGCACCATAGCGCCACCGTGGTGAGGATAGATCCTTACTAGAATAAGAAAAATAAGCGCAATGCACAAGCGACGGCGGGTCGCTCAAATGGCAGATCATGTTGTGGGCGGACATCGAACCCCCAGCGACGCTGGCTGGTTGGCTGAATTGTATCCGGGCGGCAGAGAATTTCTTCTTTGTCGGGTGGATTGAGAAGAGTCTTCATAAGCGGAATCGATTACTTCTGACGGTCCTGAAATTCTTCGTTCCACGCCATCTGGATGGCTTCGAGTTTGGCTTCGTTGGAGGCGGCAGGGTCGCCGGAGAAGCCGGGGAGTTCAGTGATCCATTTGTGCATGTCGGTGAAGCGTACGGTGAGAGGATCGACGTCCGGGTATTTGTCGGCTAGACCGATGGCGATGTCTTCGAAATTGTCCCAACCGAAGGTCGGTGGCATGGATGGCTCCTGCGGAAAGTTATCAGTATTTGGTTTTTAGTCCTAAGAGTACAGCAGAAAAGAACTCTTAGATTTCAGACCGAGTTATGAGAACTGAGGAACGGATACTTAGAACCCAGAACTCGGGACCGAGCACTGGCCGCGGAAACTCTCAGTGATCGAGTTCCTTGGCGTAATTCTTGTTCCAATCAGGAATTTCAACGACGATGTCAGTGGTCCCGTCGGGCACGGTCTGGCAACCAAGGCGCGACTTCGGCGTGATTCCCGGTGCTTCGTCGAGCTCGTCGAATTCCGCGTCGGTGGCTTCGTTGCATGATTCGAGGCCCTGGTGAACGATGACGTGGCACGTCGAGCAGGCGCAAACGCCGCCGCAGGCGTGGTCGAGGCCGGCCTTGATGCCCTCGGAAATGTCGAGGATGCTGCCCGGGAGGCCATTGTGGCCATACGGGATTTTCTCGGGATCAACCTCAATGGTCTTGCCGCTGGGAAGAAATGTCACCTTGAATTTCTTCGTGGCGGGTTTGTATTTGACTTCCTCGATGTATGGGTTGCTGCCGCCCATTTTGTTCCCCCTGATGCTCGCGGCGCTCACTTCGCGCCAAGCACGGGCGCAGGACTGCTGCGCCCCTACAAAGAAAACTTAGACCTCGGCCAGCCTGCGGCCTTCCAGGGCCGTTGAGACCGCCGAATTCATAAGTAGTTCCGCAAGATGCTCGGTCGCATGATTCAGATCGTCGATGCGCTTGCGAATCAATTTGTAGTCCCTGCCAGCGACGGATTCCTGCAATCGAGCGACGCTCGCGTCAATTTTAGCGCGCTCCTCAGCAGACAAGCCCGCGGCTTGCGGATTGGTCAGCGCCTTGGCGGTAGCCGTCAGAATCGATTCCGATTCCGTGCGCGCCTCGATGACCTGGCGCTCGGCGAAATCCTGCTCCGCGTATTCGATGGATTCCTCGAGCATGCGCTCGATTTCGGATTCGTTGATGCCGTAGCTCGGCTGGACTTCGATGGAATGCTGCTCGCCGGTGCGAAGATCCTTGGCGCCGACCTGGAGGATGCCGTTGGCGTCAATCAGGAATTTCACTTCGATGCGCGGCAGGCCAGCGGGCGCAGGCGGCACGCGTAACGTGAAGCGCGCAAGGGAGCGGCAGTCTTTCGCCAGTTCGCGTTCGCCTTGTAGGACGTGGATGTCGATGCCGGTCTGATTGTCAACGCCAGTGGTGTAGAGCTCCTGCGCGCTCGCAGGAATCGTGGAATTGCGCGGAATGATTTTTGCAACCGCGCCACCGTAAGTCTCGATGCCTAGCGAAAGCGGCGTGACGTCGAGCAGCAGCATGTTTTCTACACCGTGGTCGAGAATGTTGGCCTGCACGGCGGCGCCGAGCGCCACGACTTCGTCGGGATTCAGCTCGATGTGCGGCTTGCGATCGAAAAACTCCTGCACCGTGCGGCGGATCAGCGGCGTGCGCGTGGTGCCGCCGACGAGCACGACTTCGTCCAGGTCCGCAGGCTTGAGATGAGCGTCCGCAAGCGCTTGTTTGACCGGGCCCATGGTGCGTTCGACGACCGGGCGGATCCATTCCTCGAACGCAGCCCGCGTAAATCCCGTTCCGTAAACGGCGCCGTTTGGAAGAGGAAAACGCAGAATAGCTTCTTCATTCTCTGAAAGCCGATGCTTGACGGCGATTAACGCCTTACGCAGCTCCTGAACGAGCTCGGGTCGCTGCGTGATATCCACACCATAACAATCCATGATGTCTTGCTGGATATGCGACTGCACTAGATTGTCGATGTCGTCTCCGCCGAGGTGGGTGTCGCCATTGGTGGAAAGAACCTGGAAGATATCGCCTGCGGTCGTGGAAATCAGCTTGAGCACGGAAATGTCGAACGTGCCGCCGCCGAGATCATAGACGGCAACGCGGCCACGCTGTTTTTCGTGGAGGCCGTAGGCGAGCGCCGCAGCGGTCGGTTCGTTGACGAGCCGCAGAACCTCGAGACCGGCAATCTTGCCGGCATCTTTGGTAGCCAGGCGCTGTGCATCATTGAAATAGGCCGGCACGGTGATGACGGCGCGGTCGACGGTTTCGCCGAAAAGTGCTTCGGCCCAATTTTTCAGTTCGCGCAGTATGAAAGCGGAAATCTCCGGCGGGGTGAAAACTCTATTGCCGAGCAGGACGCGGATGACGTTTTTGCTCGCGGAATCAATGCGAAACGGGAAGAGCTTGAGTTCGCTTTGAACGTCGGCGGGGCCTCGGCCCATGAGGCGCTTCACGGAATAGATCGTGCGTTCCGGCTGCGTCAGAAGGCGACGGCGCGCCGGTTCCCCAACGATGATGCTGCCGTCAGGATCAAGACTAACGACCGAAGGGCAAAGCGTGTCACCGTAAGGGCCGGGGACACACTTTGGCTGACCCGTCTCCGCGTCCGTATATGCGACGAGACTGTTGGTGGTGCCGAGATCGATGCCGACAATGCGTCCCATGATAGGCCGCAGAGGCTAAGCCCCTGCGCTATAAAAGCTCCTTTTGAACGTTGGTGACCAAATTCCGAATGTAGGAGCGGCGATTCAACAGTTCGTTCAGTTGCGCCATGATCTTTTTTCGCGTAGCGGGGTCACCTTGCAAGGTAGCGTCCCATTCGCGTGCGGTGACTCGAAGCTGCGCATCGACTTGGCCGAGTTTATCCTGAAAATTCTTCTCGGCGGATTCGAGGCGGGTTTTCAACACGGCAAGGTCGCCTCCCGAGGCCTTCGCCTCGCGAAGTTCATCGAGCGATTCGTTCAGCTCAAAGACTTCTTCGAGCAACTCCGGTGGCGCCTGCTGTTTGTGTTCGCCCTCTTTGCGCGCGCCTTCGATGCCGAGGAGATACTCGACGCGGCCCACGGGATCGCGGAGCGCGCGATAGGCGTCGTTCAATTCCGAGCTGTGCTTGAGTGAGAGCTCGCGCTCCTGCTCGGTCGCGTTGACGAAATTGTCGGGATGCAGCTTCCAACTGAGCTGCAGGAATTTCTGCTCCAGCTCGCTCATTTCGATACAGAGTTTCCGCGGCATTTCGAAAAGCGCGAAATAGTCGAGCGCTTGGGGCAACTGCAAGAGCTTGCCGCAGCTCGAGCAAAAGTGCGTGCCAAACGTGCGCTCGTGGCAGCTCCAGCAAACCAGCGGTGGATTCGTTGCTGTCGATGGCGAAGTCATAAGAGTTTATTTACGCTCCAGGTCCAGAGATCCTGAAACCCCAGAAACAGCGGGCCAAGAATGTACTCGATCACAAAATCCGGCAGGAGATCGAGACCAAACCCAAGAAGATCCAGCATGTTCTACTCCGACGCGGGCACAAAAAAAGTGGCTGGCGGGTGCGGCTGCCAACCACTTGTCAGACTCGCCTGCGTTTTTCCCCACCGAAACCGCATCAGAGGCGAAGAGCGCAGACTAAAGTCCGTGCTACTAGGCCGTGAAAGAGCTGCCGCAGCCGCAGTTCCGCGCCGCGTTGGGATTCTGGAAAACGAATCCTTCGCGCATCAGCGTCTCTTCGTACTCGAGGGTCGTGCCGTTCAGGTACAAGAAACTTTTCGGATCGACGAAGAGGCGCGCGCCATGTTCTTCGAAGATCTTGTCGCGATCCCGCGCCTGAGTGTCGAGGCGCATGGCATAAGAGAGACCGGAGCAGCCCCCACCCTGCACGCCAACGCGCAGGCCGCCCACATCGGGAGACACACCTTCTTTTTCGAGCAGCGCGCGGATTTTCTGCGCGGCACGCTCGGTCAGTTGGATCTTCGCGACGTTCGTGCTTATTACTTCAGTTGCCATACAAATTCCTCATCAGCGGAGCGGTGGCCGGCTAGCCTAACCATAGGGATCCTTCACTTCACGTCCCGGCATGAACTCGCGACGCTCAGGATGACACGGCTGAGAGAAGGGCCACGACCTAAGCTTAGTGCGACGCCTTTTCGTGTGCTGGCACTTCCACGCCGTGCTTTTTCTTCCAGTCGCCAATGGCGGCCTTGATGGCATCTTCCGCCAGCACGCGCACGATGTCCGTGTTCTTGATCGAAAGTGCCTCTTCGACCGTCTTGCCCTTCACCCACTCCGTGGCAAGCGAGGAGCTGGCGATGGCCGATCCACAGCCAAAGGTCTTGAACTTGGCTTCTTCAATGACCTTGGTATCGGGATTGATCTTCATCTGCAGCTTCATCACATCGCCGCACTCCGGCGCTCCGACGAGACCCGTGCCGACGTTGGGGTCCTCCTTCGAGAGGCTGCCGACGTTGCGGGGATTATTGTAGTGATCCACCACTTTATCGCTGTATGCCATTAGCCGTTGCTCCTTGCCAGATTCACGAGATTCCCGAAACCGGCACTCTTGACTGCTTTGTCCGTGAGCGAAACGTTCGGCACGGAAGCCGAACGGCCCGCGGTCAGCTGACGAAGAGCGTCCTTGATGAACTCCGCGCCGAGCCCGAGCATTTTCAGAAAGGCGCGCACTTGCTGAAGCTCGTGGAAAGAGCGCTCGCCGGCGACGGCGGCCTCTTCCCCCTCCCCACCGTAGGGCACAAACGTCACGCGGAAAGCCGCGCCGGTGCCGCCGATGGAGCGATGAATGCGAATTGTTCCTTCATTTGCCATGTTGTCTCTTCCAGTCCTTTAGGCGGTTTGCCATTTCATTTTCGAGATATCGATTCCCTCTTTGGCCATTTCATAGAGCGGGGACAGTTCGCGCAACTTGGTGACGACCTGTACCATCTTGTCGATGACGTAGTCAACTTCCTCCTGGGTGTTGAAGCGCCCTAGACCGAATCGAATCGAGGTGTGGGCGAGGTCTTCGCCGACGCCTAATGCTTTGAGTACGTAGCTAGGCTCAAGGGTTGCCGAAGTACAGGCAGAACCGCTTGAAACCGCGATGTCGTTAATACCCATGAGCAGCGATTCGCCTTCGACATAGGCAAAGCTCATGTTCAGGTTGTTCGGCAGGCGGTGCTCCACCGAACCGTTGATGAAAACTTCGTCCAGCTTGGTTTCCAGGCCCTTTCGGAGACGCTCGCGCAGGCCGAGCAAACGCGCCGCCTCTTCCGGCATTTCTTTCTGTGCGATTTCGCAGGCTTTGCCGAGGCCCACGATGCCAGGCACGTTCAGCGTGCCGGAGCGCATGCCGCGCTCGTGCCCTCCGCCGTCAATGATGGCCGAAAGCTGCACGCGAGGATTGCGGCGGCGGACGTACAAAGCGCCAACACCCTTCGGCCCGTAAATCTTATGGCCGCTGATAGCCAGCAGGTCGATGTTGTCCTTCTGGACGTCGACCGGAATTTTACCGACAGCCTGCACGCCGTCCACGGCGAAGAAGATGCTGTGTTCCTTAGCGATCTTGCCTATTTCTGCGATGGGATTGATCACGCCAATTTCGTTATTGGCGTACATGATGGTGATCAGAATCGTTGTTGGCTTAATAGCCGCCTTCAGATCCTCAAGACTTACGCGCCCATCCCGTTGGACCGGCAGGTAGGTCACTTCGAAACCATGCTTTTCCAGGTTCTTGCAGGTATCCAGCACAGCCTTGTGCTCGATGGCCTGGGTGATGATGTGATTGCCCTTTTCGCGGAACATCTCCGCGATGCCTTTGATCATCAGGTTATCAGATTCAGTGGCACCGCTCGTGAAGATGATCTCCTTCGGCGTTGCGTTGATCAGCGAGGCGATTTGTTGGCGCGAGGTTTCGACGGCCTCGTCGCCCGCCCAGCCGAAGGAGTGATTGCGGCTCGCGGCGTTACCAAATTTCTCCGTAAAATACGGCAGCATTGCTTCGACAACGCGCGGATCGACCGGGGTGGTGGCATGATTATCCATGTAAATTGGTAGCTTGACGGTCATATTCCCTCTTCTCCTAAGTCCTCAGCGCTACGAGAGCGGGCTCGTGCGGCTCTTCGCTCATTTGAGAAATCGTGACAGTGCTCAACACATTCAAAATGCTTTCATTCACGCGGCGCAGCGGCTCGCGGACAGAGCACTTTTCTGTGGCGTCACAGTTCCCGTGGCTGGTAACGCACGAAGTAATCAGCACCGGACCATCGATGGCCGAAATCACATCGAGCGCGCTAATCTGCCCCGGCTCCTTGGCCTAATAATAGCTACCGCTGGAACCGTGCTTCGCGGCCACGAGTGAATGATGCGCCAGCTTTTGCAGCACCTTCGCCATAAGCGTAGCTGAGATGCCATATTCCACCGCAATCTCGTTCGCGCTGCAGGCGTGCTCCTGGCGATGCATCGCCAAGTGCTTGACGGCAATCAGTCCGTAGTCGGCTTTTTTGGAAAGCTTGAACATCGTTCGAGAAACCTTCCGGACGCTCGGCAATATGCGACTGAATCAGTCGCACATGAAGTATATTCACGTAGCACTCAAAAGTCAACCCAGGTCCTTACCAGATTTAAACCCAACCCCTGTATTTCTACTAACTTATAGTAAGACTAAAATAGTCTTACTTGCTCTTAATCTCGCTCAACGGTCGACTGTTCCAGTGAAGGGCCAGATTCGAACGGCAAAGTGCGATTCGCTGAGTTTGCCGCCTCGACATGGTAGCCTAGAGTTTCGATGGAGGAGATGGATGCTCGGATACATCCGGGGACGAAGAGAGTTGGCGGCCCGATCCGTCTTGGGACTGCTGCTGCTCCTGCTCGTTCCAGCCCATGGCCGAGCGCAAACGCTAAAGCCTCCGCCAATCGATCGACCCAAGGACGCCAGAGTCAAAGCAAAGAAGAAGCGTTTGCCGGAGCGCACTTTTGTTCTGGTCGGTGCCGGCGATATTGCTAGTTGTAAGAATCCTGAAGGAGCCCGGGCGACAGCCAAGCTGATCGAGCAAATCCCCGGGACGGTTTTTGCCGCAGGCGACCTGGCCTACGAAAACGGGAGCGCGGAAGATTTCAAAAATTGCTATGACCCGGCCTGGGGCCGCTTCAAAGACCGGACCAAACCGGCTCTTGGGAATCATGAGTATGTCGATCGTACGGCGTTGGGCTATTTCCAATACTGGGGAGCGCAGGCAGGGCCACCTAGCAAGGGCTACTATAGCTACGACCTAGGCGACTGGCACATCGTGGTGCTGAATACCAATTGCGACGCGAAGGACTTGGGCGGCTGCGCCCCCGGCTCACCGCAAGAGATGTGGCTGAAAGAGGATCTTGCGAAGCATCCCAACGCTTGCGTTCTCGCATACGGCCATCACGCGCTCTTCAGCAGCGGGGTCTTCAGGAGGCATGCTGTACATCCCGAGTTGAAACAGCTCTGGGAAGACCTATACGCCGCCCACGCCGATTTGGTTCTCGCCGGACAT
>QHZC01000069.1 GCA_003224515.1 Acidobacteriota bacterium | reverse complement strand
TGACCGCACTTGCTGAACTTCACGAACCCTTTCCTTCTTCGCCGAGCGATCCTTGTGAGGTAATCGGAAGGCTCGACGAAATCGGCTCCGCTGCCACGGTGGCGACGACCGGCGGGCGTTACTTCGGCTTCGTGAACGGCGGAATGGTTCCCGCGGCCTTGGCTGCTAATTGGCTGGCGGCGGCGTGGAACCAGAATGCGGCGCTGCGCGTGATGTCTCCCATCGCTTCGGAATTGGAGGAAGTAGCCCTTCGCTGGGTTTGTGAAGCATTGGGATTGCCTTCGGAATGCGCGGGAGGCCTGGTTACCTGCGCCACCATGGCGAATTTCACTGCTTTGGCCACAGCGCGTTATGCGCTGCTCGCACGCGCGGGTTGGGACGTCACGGCCGACGGAATGTTTGGCGCGCCGCCGATCGAGGTGGTCGTTGGCGCGGAAGTGCATGCGTCGATTCTGAAGGCGTTGAGTCTGGCGGGATTTGGAAGGAAACGCGTAACCATCGTGGAAGCAGATGAGCAGGGACGGATGCGGGCCAATAAGTTGCCACGCCTATCGCAGCGGACAATTGTGTGCATTCAGGCTGGGAACGTAAATACGGGAGCTTTCGATCCCGCCGCGGAGATCTGTCAAGCCGCAACGGAGCAGGGTGCCTGGGTGCATGTGGATGGCGCGTTCGGTTTGTGGGCCCGGATGTCGCGCGAGTACGAACATTTGACGCAGGGATTCGAGAAGGCTGATTCGTGGGCCACTGACGCGCATAAGTGGCCCAATGTCGGCTATGACAGCGGCCTGGTCATTGTCAGAGATGGCGCTGCGCTACGGGCATCGATGGGTATTACGGCGGCGTACCTCGAACCCGGTTCGCGTCGCGAGCCTATGCATCACACGCCAGAAGCGTCAAGACGCGCGCGGGGTGTGGAGTTGTGGGCGGCGCTGAAATCGCTCGGGAGGTCGGGGCTGTGCGCGCTGATCGAGCGCACGTGTGCCCACGCGCAGCGGTTTGCCGTGGGGCTCCGGGAGGCCGGCTTCGAAGTGCTGAACGATGTAGTGATCAACCAGGTGTTGGTCTCCTTCGGCCGCCCCGAACTGACACGAGAAGTGATCCGGCGCGTTCAGGAGGACGGAACCTGCTGGTGCGGGGGGACAGTCTGGCAAGGAAAGACCGCAATGCGGATCAGCGTGTCTTCCTGGGCGACCACGGAGACGGATGTGGAACACAGTCTACAGGCGATCATTGGCATCGCGAAGGAATGCCGCGCGACGTAACGCATCGCAAGGCCAAAAGGGCCGGGCGAAGATTCGATCGCACACGGTCCGAACGATGAATGGCCTCCAACTGATTTCTGCGGGGTGGCGTCCTCGGCTACACGAAAACAACAGGAAAAACTACTGGCTGTGCGCCACGTTTGAATTTTCGAGATCGGCAAAAGTTTGCGCCACACTCAAATGAGTGCGCGAAAGGCGGTCGTGCCAAGTGAGTTCGTCTTCGTCCCACATCGCCCAAAGGAAGCCCAGAAAAAAAGTTCCTGCGGAGAGTATGTAGCCCGCGCTACGCAGAAGCATTTGCCTGGGCGTGGGCGGTTCGCCGGAAAAGCTGACCACCTGCAAGCCTCGCATCATCATGCCCGGAGTTGTGCCGCCGAAGATGGTGAAGAGAGCGAAATATTGCAGATAGACGATGGCAAAGGTTGCAGCGTACACCGCGGCGTTTATTTTGCTCAGCGTAAATTGCCCGCCGAGTGAGCCGAAGAGCATCAGGAATCCACCATAGGCAAACAACAAGCAGCCAAAATCGATAAGCGCCGCAAGGCGTCGATCGTCGATGGATGCCACAAGATGAAGACCCGGCTGAGATTTCCTGTGTTCTTGAACGAGCTGTGTCTGCGGGGGAGTCTCAGAATCCGGCGGCACAGAGACATCGATCACCATGCGTGATTCTTCGAGAACACAGTTCTTTGATGGGCGGCCAATTGCGACGGTAAAAGAAAAATCTTCCTCGACGGATCCAGGAGGTTCTGCAACTGCAGCGGAAGCATGCGGCGGCGTCTTGACAGAAGGGGTATCGAAGGAAAAATGAGACTGGGTGGTTTTTGGCGCGAGATTTCGCCGCCGAGCGCGATAAGCCTCGAGACGCTGAGAGAGTTCACCCCGCCAGGCGGCGTCTTGATCCACCTGTAGCGAGTCGACGAGGCGCTGCTTGGGACGATCAATCTCAGCCGTGCCGGGACCCGCATTCACCGCGAGGTTCTCCCAGGCGGAAATGTCCGAGGATTCATTCCAGGAAGAAGGACCGACCGAAAAAGCTGAATCACAAAAATTACACGCGCATACGGTTGACGGCAATACCGCGCCACACTGCAAGCAAGTTTTTGTCACCGGTAAGTTTTGCGCTGCGGACGCTTCCACTCCGGCGAGGAGGGAACGCTCTCAGAATAGCATGTATCTGAAATGTCAAGCAGACAAAGGAAAGGGGTGGTAACGAAAAAGACAGCAGGTCAGGGCAGGATGCCAAGGAACGAGGTTTCAGGCGTCCATTTGCTGCGCGAGCATATCCCTGCTGAAGGAGATGCGGCGCTCCAGGGCTACCGCGGCGAAATAGGCGCAGTGTCCCCGTTCCGATTCCGTCCAGGCCTGCATGGAAGGAACAATCCGAGCAACCGTCGAGCGCAGGAAATTCAAAAGGCTGAAATAGGCGCCGATCGCCTGGACGCTATTGCGGTCTTCCCGGCGTTCCGGACAAAGCTGCAGAAGCTGCATGACACGTTTGAAATCATCGCCGGAAGCAATCCTCTGGATGCCCGTAACATCCTTTACCTCGGCCGAGAGAACCTGCTTCGAGGACGCGGCGATGAGCGAGCGGCAATAAG
>QHZC01000460.1 GCA_003224515.1 Acidobacteriota bacterium | reverse complement strand
GGAGAGAATGACCAGGGGAGCAAAGAGGAGAGAAGTTGAAGAGAGACTTCTCCCTACGGTCGAAATGACGGGCGGCGAGGGAGGGGGCTGGGAGAAGAGGGCGTTGGAACGTTTGAAGGTTGAACGTTGGAACGGTGGGGAAAAGAGGGAGTTAGCGGGTGGGGGTGAGGGCGACGCCGAGTTCCTTGAGTTTGGCGCGGGCGAGGCGATCTTCGTCGCTGCCGGGGTAGCGCTTGACGACTTCGCGGAGTTCGCGGACGCCGGCGGTTTTCTGGCCGAGTTCGATAAGCGCCATGCCTTTGCGGAGGCGGGCGGGACCGAGTTTGAAACTCTTGGGATAGTTGGTGAGGACTTTGTCGTAGGCGGCCACGGCATCAACGTACTGCTTCTGCTTGTAAAAGATTTCGCCCAGGTAGAACTGGGCGTTGGAAGCGAGATCAGTGTCGCCGTAAAACTTGAGGTAGTCCTCAAATTCGGAGCGAGCGAGATCGTATTTGCCGCTGGTGATATCACGAAGGCCGTTGGAATAAAGGGTGTCAGCGGAGGGCGCACCTGCGGGAATAACGGAGGAACCTGACGGAGAGCCGGCTGAAGCGATGGGCTTGGCCGTGCCAACCAAAGAAGTGGGGGCGGCGCCGGTGGCCGGGGCGGGCGTGGCGCCGGAAATTTTGGCGTCAAGGCCTTGGACGGAGTTCTGGAGGTCGACGAGCTGCTGGTTGAGTTTGCCGAGGCGGGATTTGATTTCCTCGAGGTTGTCGGAGAGGCCCTGGACCTGGGTAGACATGGTGTCCAGGCGCGCGCCGGAGTTGGCCTGAACATCCTGGAAGGATTTCTGGAGCGAGCTCATGGTGGCGCCGAGCTTGCCAACGTTGTCGTTAGACTGCTCGATGAGCGTCTTCATGATGGTGTGATCCTGAGTTACTTGAGTGGAAAGATCCTTCTGGCCCTGGAGCAGGGAAGTGACGTCGCGCTGAAGCTCGATGAGCTCGCGGGCGACGGCCTCGGCGGGGCGGGGGCCGACTAGGCTTCCGGCAAGTGCGCCGGCGAGAACGGCGTCGCTGAAAATGGCGATGTGGCGAATACGCATGAACAATCCTCCTGAGGGCGCCGAAAAGGCCGCCCATCGATAGGGACCGCAGAGCAACCTGCAAAAACATACCGCCGGGGAACAGCTTTCACTTTAATAAGAGAGCCGCGAGGTGGCAAGGGTTTGCCGAGCCTCGCGGCTGTTTCCGTTACCAATCGGTCATCGCGGCGAACGGGTTGAAGCGGCTCAGTTGGACCTCACGAAATGGCCACGGCGGTTCTGCTGCCAACAAGCCTCGTTGTGCTCCATACAGAAGGGCTTCTCCTTGCCGAAGCTGACAGTGCTGATGCGGTCGGCAGAAACGCCCAGAGAAACGATGTACTGCTTGACCGCGGCGGCGCGGCGATCGCCGAGGCCCAAGTTGTATTCCGTGGAACCACGCTCGTCGCAGTGGCCTTCGATGGTTACTTTGAAGCGTGGATAGTTTTTCAGGAAATCCCCGGTCTTCGAAAGTGCAGCGCGAGCGTCGGGACGAATTTCGGCCTTGTCGTAGTCGAAATAGGCGTCGCGCACTTCTCTCAAGAAGAGTTCCGCGTCCGTGGGCCCCGCTGGCGGAGGCGGCGGTGGAGGCGCATTCACGGTGACCGTTGCGGTGGCGCTGGCGGAGCCGCCGGGACCAGTGGCGGTAATCGTGTAGGTCGTGGAGTCGGATGGTGTGACCTTGGTCGAACCCTGAGCCGTTACGGCGCCGACTTCCGGCTCGATGGTGAGCTGCGTGGCGTCGGTGGAATTCCAGCTCAGGGTGGAGGAATCACCTTTGTTGATGGAAGTCGGACTGGCCTGCAGCGTCACGGTGGGACGCGCGGGCGCCGGTGCTGGTGCCGGTGGGGGCGGCGGCGCCTTCGGGGGCTTCTTGCAGCCAAAGGCCAAGACGACAACGGCAAACGCGGCAACCAAGCCAGTACGGTAAAGCGAGCGTGAAGCCAAATTCATGCGGATCCTCCTAGTGAAGTTCCCGTGTTCGTCCCACCAGAGCCAATATCCTAACACCAGCGGGCTGGGTCCGCGTAATATATCGTATCACGATATATTGTACATCGTGCCGCAACTCCTGCGAGTGATTTCGCGCAGGAATAAGAGCCGCTCACGCAAAGCACTTGCGGATGAGATGCAGGTGCGGCGCCGCTCGGTTCCAAGAAACTTTTCACTTTGGCGACCAGTTGGGCGATTCGTTGTGGCCGCTGGTTGTTAGCTGGCGCGGCTGCGAGCCGTCGGCCAGCATGGTCCAAATCTGCCGCGTGCCACCGCGAGTCGATTCGAAAACAAGGTGTCGGCCGTCGGCCGCCCAACAGGGACGCTCGTTGCGGCCCTGGTCGCGCGTTAACTCCACAAGCTGGCGTGAGGCGGCGTCCATAACGTAGATGTCGTAGTTGTCGTTGGGGCGGCGCCAACTGAAGGCCAGCAACTGGCCGTTGGGCGCCCACGCCGGGTCGATGACGTACCCTTTGTCGGGGAGGTCCAGCTTTGTCGCACTAGTGCCGTCGGAATCCATCAGGTAGAGCTGGGGTGTGCCGCCGCGATCGCTGACGAAGGCGACGGTCTGTCCGGTTTTCGGATTCCAGCTTGGAGACATGCTTGCGCCGTTGGCGTTGGTCAAGCGCTTGGGGCGGCCGCCACTGGTGTCCGTGACGTAGAGTTCGGGATTGCCCTGCATCGAAGATGAAAAAATAATCTGCGTGCCATCAGGAGACCACGCGGGAGTGATATTGGTGCCGCGAAAGCGCGGGAAGGAGACAAGTTTTCCGGTGTCCAGCGAATACATGCAAATCTGCGCGCTGGTGAGGCCCGCCGACGGCGCGAAACACGTGAAAGCGATGCGCGAAGCATCGGGCGACCAGCGCGGAGTGAGCGAAATCGATTTGAGCGTAGTCAGCTGGCGCTGGTTGGAGCCGTCGTAGTCCATCACCCAGATTTCTTTGGAGCCGCTGCGCGAGCTGACGAAAGCGATTTGCGTTGAGGCCACCCCGGGGAGGCCGCCGGAGAGCTTGCCGATGACTTCGTCAGCAAATTGATGGGCGAATTTTCTCACTTGCACGTCGGTGGGAGCGCCGCGATACACCTTTCCTACGACCGCTTGGGAAGACGGGCTGCGCACGTCATAGAGCCAGGCTTCGATGGCCACTTCGGCGGTGGATTCGGTGAGATTGCCGAAGCCGAGGAAATTGGCGTTGGTGGGGGGATCGATCCAGACCGCAGGTTTCAGTTCGGCAGGGACGCTGGGGGCTTGAGGAGGATAGAAGCTGGGGCTGGCGAGCTCGAGAATTCCGCTGAATTGGAGGTCATCGCGCACGAGTTGTGTAAAGAGGGTGGAGTGAGACTTGGCGGAGTCCGCGCGGGGAGCAAAGTCCGCTATTGCCAAGCGAGGTTTGTTCGCGTCGCCGAGGCCAGTGCCTGCGCGAAACCACCCTTCGGATTGTGCAAAGGTTCCCTGTGTTGCTAGCAAGAGAAATGCGAGAAGACTCGACACTCGGAATTGGCTGAAAAAAACCTTCACTTTGACCTCCCAGGTGCGGACGCAATTGACCCTGTCAATCGATTCTTCTCCCTTGCTAGTTCTCTTTATCCGGAAAGTCCCAAAGAACAGATACTTGGCCTGGGGTCCAATCGCCGGGCAAGGGCGGAAACGGAATTGAACTCTGAATCGCTCGCAAGCCGGAGGTATCCCATGAGGCATTTCCGCTCGACTCCGCCACGCGGACGTTTTTCAAGGTTCCATCGCGCATGATGGTGAAGGAAATGACGCAGTGCAAAGTCCGAGAATTTCGCACGGCGGGGTCAAGAAAAAGGAGATTCCAGTTGGGCGCAACGCGGCGTTTTGCCGCGGCGATGTACCACCCATAACGCGTGGCGAAGTCAGCGCTTCCTGCCCCCTGGACGCTAACGCCGCTCGAACCGCTACCGGGAGTCTGAGAATATCCCGTCGGGAGATCGGGATTGCCACCTTTGCCATAGGGAACCGCGTTATCCGGAGTCGACGTCTTGTTTTCGAGAGTTCTGGACTGGCGCGACGGTGGCAGAGTTTTTTCTTTGGTGAACTTTGGAATTTTCGTTGCGTCGGTTTTCGGTTCCGCCGGTTTCGGGGGCTCTTCCTTGTGAAGGCCCTTTGTTGGATCGACCGCCTTGCTTTCCGTGACGACCGACTCTTTAGGTATAGGGATTCCGGCGGCGCTGACTAAATTCACCTTGACTCCGCCGAGGTCCCCTCCAATGCCGCCCCACGCGCTTCCTCGATATTGAATATAAGCGGAGACGACAACGACGACGGCCAGACTGGCATGCATGATGACGGAATAGATGAGGAATTGCCTGAGGCTCTGGTCCCCGAGTCGGGTTTCCCCGATGGAGTCCATCGAATTGGCGACGGCTGTAGTCATCTTTATTGAATACGTGCGCGTGAGGTGATGGGCTCGGTTA
>QHZC01000458.1 GCA_003224515.1 Acidobacteriota bacterium | reverse complement strand
CGAAGCCGATAGCGTTACCGCCATGGTCCTTCCACGGTAGCGGCTGAACCACCGTGTGATGGCTGTGGCTGCGGGAACGATCGTCCCGAAACTGATTCCCGTAGCCGTCAGCACTCCGAATCCCACCCAATAGTGCCACGGCCGATAAGTAATCATGGAGAGCCATAGCGCGCCAACAAGTATCAGCGCCGAGCCAATACCGAATGTCTTGCGAATGCCCCAGCGAACAATGGACGCTCCAACAAGGACGGAGGGAATGCCCACAAAGAGATTTAAGAGCGTAAATCCCAGCCCGAACGCGCTGCGGCTCATGGGAATTTCTTTCAGCATGTAGGTATTGATGACCGCGCCGCCGTAAAGCGGAAATCCCATGTTGAGGAAATCCACAAGCCAAAGAATGAAAACCAACTTCCAGCCATAAAAGTCCCGTTCCGAGGTCATATCGAGTTTGTCCGTGGCGCGGTCCGCGCGCAGCTCCAGTGTTTTTGCAAGCAACAAAGAGCTTGGAGGATATCAGGTTCTTAAGAATCAGAAAAATCTGACAGTTTTTGCAGAAGGGAAGTGTTGGATCCAGGGTCAGTGGAGGTCCTTCACTTCGCTCTGATTGACAATGCTGTCGGATTAGCCCTGAAATACCCCTTAAGCAGACATTCCCCGTTGCTCTCCGAGACTTGCTCATTCAACTTCCACGCTGCTTTGTTTCAGAAGCTACCCCTCCTAATCTTCTCGCAGATTAGAATCCGCTTCGGATCGCCCTTCTCTTTTAAGCTCTCGCCTCCTCAATAGGTCTCCAACACTCCTAGCCAACCGCGCGACGGGGTCCCGCAGCTCCCCGTTGTCCCTCTCGCACACCTGGCCACGCTTACCTCTAATCTTGGTTTCCTTTGAGCTTTGAATTCCCGTTGAGGACGCAAATGCCTGCGTTTTTCAAAGGCGTTTGGACGTAGCCGCCCGGCGGCGGACGCTTCGCGTGAGGTAGGAGAGCGTCGGTTGCTTGATGGTTTGAGATAAGTTAGGGGTCACAAGGAGGTCCCTGTGACCCATCTCAGAAAAATAATGCTGGAAGAACTCCAGCGCCGTAATTACGCTCAACATACCACACGTTCCTACATCCGCGCAGTCGAGGATTTTGCTCGATACTTCAACTGCTCCCCGGATCGCTTAGGCCCTCGACACATTCGCGAATACCAAGCGGAACTATTTGAGAAGCGCAAGTTGTCAGCGGGTAGCGTCGCGGTCCGTCTGGCAGCCTTGCGATTCTTTTACTGTAAGACGCTCAGGAGAGCCTGGAGCATCGCCGACACTCCCTATCCGAAAGGGGCCCATCACCTTCCAGCGATCCTTAGTCAGAAAGAAGTTGCTCAACTCATTCAGGCGGCCGGCACTTCCTTCCATCGCACTCTGCTGATGACGCTCTACGCCACCGGAGTACGACGCGCTGAATTGACACACCTGAAAGTCAGCGACATCGATAGCCAACGCATGGTGATTCACGTGCAGGGCGGCAAGGGACGCAAAGACCGGGATGTGATGCTCAGCCCAAAACTACTCGAGGCGCTGCGTGAGCACTGGCGCAGATTACAGCGCAAGCCAAGCGCATGGCTGTTTCCAGGCAACCGCTGGCATACCGGTGATACGCCGATCGACACCAAGGTGGTCTGGAACGCTTGCAAGGAAGCCGCCCAGCGAGCGGGCCTCCAGAAAAGTGTTCATCCTCACACGCTTCGTCACTGTTTTGCGACGCATCTACTCGAGGATGGTGCCGACCTGCGCACCATTCAAATCCTGTTAGGTCATAACGATCTGAAAGAGACGGCCCGCTATCTGCATCTCTCCCAACGTCACTTGCATGCGGCCGCGAGTCCATTGGATTCACTGCCGCTCGAAGGTCCTTCGCCGCAGGAGCACTAGATGGCCCGGCCACCACTCGAGGTGGCCGATCTGGTCCGCGCCGCGGGAGATGCCTTCATCGAACGAAATCGCCACTGGCTCCGTTGGAAGCACATCAAAGTGTTGCTGGCCATTCGCCGGTGTCGTACCGCCGCCCTCGGCGGTCATCTCGATGAGTGCACCCGCTGCGGACATCGTGCCCCCATCTCCTATAACAGCTGCCGCGATCGCCATTGCCCGAAGTGTCAGACCGCTGCTCGGGAACGTTGGATCGCTGCGCGTCGACGAGAGTTGCTTCCGACGCGCTACCTGCACGTGGTCTTCACACTGCCCCATCGCTTGGCTCCACTGGTGCTACAGAACAAGAAGGTCCTCTACGGTCTCCTGTTCCGCACCAGTGCCGAAACTCTTCTCGAAGTGGCTCGCGATCCGAGACACCTCGGCGCAGAGATTGGCTTCTTCAGCGTGTTGCATACCTGGAGCCAAAAACTCAAAATTCATCCCCATGTCCATTGTGTCGTTCCTGCCGGCGGCCTCTCACTCGATCACACCCGCTGGGTTCGCTCACGAGACAACTACTTTCTTCCCAAGGAAGTGCTGCGGGAAGTCTTTCGCGGCAAGTTCGTCGATGCCCTCAAACAGGCCTTCCAGAACGGCCAGCTGCGCTTCGAGGGAGATCTGAAACTCCTCGCTCAGCCCAAGATCTTTGCCGCCTGGCTGCGGCCGCTGTTTCGCCAAGACTGGGTGGTCTATTTGAAACGTCCCTTCGGTGGCCCTGAATATGTGCTGCATTATCTGGGCCGCTACACTCACCGTGTGGCCATCTCCAACCATCGCCTGGTCTCCCTCACTGATGGCCAAGTCACTTTCCGCTGGCGTGATTCTGCTCACCACAACGAACAGAAGTTGCTGCCCCTATCGCTCGATGAATTCTTGTGCCGCTTCTTACTGCACATTCTTCCAAAAGGCTTCGTGCGCATTCGTAACTTCGGCTTTTTGGCCAACCGCAAACGCGCCACGCTCCTACCGCTTTGCTTTCAGTTGTTGGGTTCCGAAGAACAGCCGCAAGCCGAACAACACGCCTCTTCCACCGAAGACTGTCCCGATCTTTGGCGCTGCCCTAAATGCGGTGGACCGATGAAGGTCATCGAAAGGCTCACTGCTGCCGAAATCCAACTTCGGTCTCCACCACGGATCAGCGCTGCGGCATGAGACTACTCTCTCCAACCCGAAAACTCTGGGTACTTCCAGGCGCTGCGCATCTCTCTGCCTCGCCGTCAAACCGATCCCTTCTTCCACCTTCTTCGACCACAGTCTTTGCGATACTTTTTCGCTGTAGCCAATTTCCGCGCGCACGGTGTCCTGTGTAGTGCCCTGCAGCACAGTCTCGGCACGGCTTAACGCCGCTCCTTCCCACCATTGAATTTGCATAGCGCCCGCGTCCACCGCAACCACGGGCGGCCACGTCCAAACGGCTTTACCGGACGCGCGCAGAGCTCCCCGCCTCCGTTCACTCCTTACCGAGAACGCGCATCCGGTAAAGCGCTAGCGTTTCCCGGCAGAAATCGGTTTTTGGCTACAGGCTGGTTACCAACCCGGAAATTACAATTTGTTTTCGAAGTCCCAGGCGCGTCCTTGACTTACGAGTTCGTGGCGAGCCACATAGGGTCATCGACCGCGCGCCGCAAAGCCGGCGCGAACGGGTCGCGGCCCCTGCAACCGTCGGACGGGACCTTCGCACCGTTCAACGGGATCGTATTTAGCCTTCAAGCAGCTTTTGGATGAATGCGGACGCTGTGGCCTTTGACAACCCTCGGCATGGTGAACTCCAGAACACCGTTCTTTAGGGTCGCGGTCACCTTATCCGTCTGGACATCGGCAGGCAAGTTTATGATGCGCAGGATCTGGTCAGAGCAGCACTCCGCAAAGACAGTCTTGCCCTTTTTCTCTTCTTTCTTGGTCTCTCGTTTGCCGATAATCGTCAGCCGGCGTGGTTCAAGGCCGATTTCGAGTTCTTTTTCGCTGAAACCGGGCACTTCGGCCTTCACCGCAAGAGAGTCATCCGACTCCTCGATGCTCACGTGAACAGGGTGAACTAGTTCCCGCTCCGCCTGGAACCAGTCCTCAACGTCGCGGCCGAATGCCCGGCCGTTACCTTCGAAGATTTCATAGGCTCGGCGTGAAATAGCGTTGAATGTATCTTGGATCTGGTCAAATATAGAACCGTATTTGATCGGCTTCGCCGGTTCTTCAGCACGCTTCACTGCTGCAGTTTCCGCCATGGTTTCTTCTCCTTCTCAAAATCATGTCAGCGCCGACAGCGGGGATCATCGGCCTGAACCAAAAAAGCCAAGGCTGGCGCTGTGAAGGCACGCTCCCACAAGGAACGAACGGAAGAAACGATGCAGACCATCGCAATCGCGCACTCCAGGGGTGGCTCCCGCCATTCGGGTGTGGCTGTACGGAATATCGTGCCCAACCACTTCGTTCAGCTTCGCGGTCGGCACCGCATCAACCCTACGCCCAGCATGTTACTCCCAGATGAACGCGGGGTCGAGTGAAACGGGATTCCGAGAGCGCACCCCGGTGGTGCCCCGCTCACGTATTTTCGCAAAGAGTGCGGAGGGAAATTGGAATTTGACGATGTCGGCCACTCTTCCTTAACAGATCACTCATGGATTTCCGAGGGCGCGTCGGGCTTTTGAAAAGTCGCCCACGCGGCTAGTCCAGTTACTTGCCAAAGTCCCGACCGCCCAGAACAGCGCAACCAGAAGAAATAACTTGCTCCCCTGGACCCCCGAGCGCCATGCCCAGAGCGCGCCCAGCGTTGGGACAACGGCGGAAGCCGTCACTCCCGCAGACCA
>QHZC01000459.1 GCA_003224515.1 Acidobacteriota bacterium | reverse complement strand
GTTGCAGCAGCCCGTATATTAAGGATGGAATGATTCGACCTAGCTTTCGCAGCATGACGTTGAAATCAGGTCAGGCAGCCCGATCGTAGCAATTGTCCCTACCGAAAATTCTGTGCAGCCTATGGCGGTGTCTTTCCTCTCAGAGAGCAGACAATGAAACTGCGAAGGAATGGATTTCGGAACGGCGGTAAATGCTTTAGAATCAGAGTGACTCCTACTGTGGGCGTGTAGCTCAGCTGGGAGAGCACCTGCTTTGCAAGTAAGCAGAATAAATCACATAAGTGCCGCATCTGGTGTCGCTTACACAGAAACGCGCGGTGCAACCACCCTCTCGAATTGGACTGACGTTGGACTGAAAGCCTGGGGTGAACCCCTAACTATGCCGTAAGGCAATAGTTCTGGCCCAAATTTCAACTGACATTCTCGGCAGCGCGCCATGGTCGCAAAAAAGGATGCTCTTTGAACAAACGAGCGGGGTCGCCACTCGCGGGCTACTTTAGCCCAGTGGCTACGTACAGAACTGACAATGCGCGCGCCTGGGTATAAATATACCGCTTCTCGTCAGCAGTGAAAATCGGCGGATATAGCCCCATAATTCCAGCAGGGTCAGTCGGCAAAACGTTGACAAACGGTTGCCGGAGCCCAGTTGCGATGTTCAGTTTTACTATCTTCAGCGGGACGGCTGCGGTATCTGGTGTCAAGTAGAGGATATCCGCGGCGGGCGAGCCGCCAATCACCCGGTCGCTCTCGGAAATTCCGATGACAGTTTTGGGTTCCCCTCCATCGATGGGATAGAGTCGAACTGTGCCTGTCATGTCGCGAGCGCTGACGTAATCGGAGTGGTTGACAGTGAGGAAAAGGCCATTAATTCCCTCCGGTGTGACGGCACGCGGCGAGCCACCGGCAGTGTCCTGCACCCAGGATCGGAGCGGGCGGTCCGATTCGCTTGCGCGCACGACCAGCCTGCGGCCGTCGCTGGCCCAGGTTGCATCGCGATAGTGGAAGTTGGGCGCGCTGATGGTCTTTGACTCACCTATGCCGGTGGGCAACAGCAGGACCTTGGTCGTGTCGCTAGGCAGGATCGAAGTCACCCACTTGTCGTCGGCAGATATGCCGCCGGCAACACCACTACCCAGCAGAACGGCGGGCGAGCCATCCAACTTGGCTAGATAGACACGGTAGTCCGTCCCACCACTGCCCCAGTCACCGATCACGGCATACTGACCGTCGCGTGATACCGAAGCCGCGAGCATGACCTCCAACCAGCTCAACTTGCGAGTTTCGCCGCCGAGTTGGCTGACTGCGACTTCATAACGCCTCTCATTGCGCGTCAGCAACACGCGGCCGTCGAACGCGATATCTTCCAAATACAGCGCACCAGGAGTGCGCAAAATGAGGCGCTGCTTACCCGATCGACTCACCCCGTACAAGGCACGGTCATTGTCGCGGCCGTTGGTCACCGTAAACCATACCTCGCTACCGTCAGGAGACCAAGCCAGTCCTTGTTCCCCTTCCCACTCCCGCGTGAGCGTGCGTTTGTTCCCCTGCAGCTCCACGACGACAACGCTACCTCTGTCATCTCCTGCGAGTGGATGGTCCATGAAGGCAATCGCATCTGCCTGCGGAGAGAACCGCATGTGACTGATCCAGCTGATGGTCTCGTAGAGCGGATTACCTATCGGGTACTCCAGGTGGCACTTGCCATTCTCGATTCGTGCCACCGCGAGTTGGGCGCCATCGGCAGACCAGTCAGCACTGATAACGTGGTCCAGCAATTCGCGAGGCGCACCGCCACTAAGTGGAACACGTGCTAAGCGGCCAGCCGAAGAAAGGGTTGCTGTTCGACGTATAATAGCAAGTTCCCCAGATCGTGAAACGGCCAGTAGCTCGCTAGGCGGCAAATCCAGGACGCGTGCGTCCGTTCCGTCCATGCGCAAGCTGTACAGCTTGATCTCCGGATGGTCCCAGGAGGCAGCGTAGATGATGGCCTGCCCGTCGGGCGCGAAACGCGCAGCCGTCAGATAGCCCTGGCGAAAGGTGAGTTGTCGATAATCGGGTTGTTGCGGGCGCAGCAGAAGGGCACGCACGACGAAAGCGGCAGCCGCCACAAACATAACCGCGAATACCAGAGCTGCGATGCGCCACCGGTTCCGGGCCGTTGGAAGCGCTACCGTTGCTTGCGTCTGGGTCGTGCCCGCGCTGATGCTGTCGAGTGCGAAACCCAGGTCCTTGGCTGACTGGAACCGCTGCCCCGCATCCTTTTCCAGGCAGCGATGCACGATGCGTTGCAGTGCCGGCGAAATCTGCCGTTCGCCAGTGCTCGTCATCTCTGGCGGGTCTTCCTTCAGGATGGCGGTCATTGTCTCCACCGCGGTGCTCCGTTGGAAGGCGCGCTTCCCGGTAAGCATCTCGTAAAACACTGCACCGAGGGCAAAAATATCCGTGAGATGATCGACGCGTTCGCCTCTCACCTGCTCCGGTGACATGTACCCAACAGTTCCTAAGACCATGCCTGCGGAAGTGCAGGCGCTGCTGGCGCGCGTGACGCCCTCGTCGGCGCCCTGCAATACTGTCTGCTTGGCCAGGCCAAAGTCGAGGATCTTGACCCGCCCGTCCTTGGTGACAAACAGGTTGTCCGGCTTGAGGTCACGGTGGACAATGGCTTTGTCGTGGGCTGCAGCGAGACCTTGGGCGACTTGCATAGCGTACTCGGTCGCGCGGCGCGGGGGCAGAACGCCACCGCTGAGCCTTTCGCGCAGCGTCACGCCTTCCAGCAGTTCCGTGACGATGTAGTGGGTTTCGTTCTGCGTGCCGATGTCGTGCACAGAAAGTATGTTGGGATGATTCAGCGCCCCTACAGCACGCGCCTCCTGTTCGAACCTCCGAAGACGTTCAGTATCGCTGGCGAAGGACTCGGGTAGGACTTTAACGGCAACCTCGCGTC
>QHZC01000067.1:14803-17775 GCA_003224515.1 Acidobacteriota bacterium | reverse complement strand
GTGTAAGGCCGCGATGGCGTTTCAAAGAACAGCAACTCCACCAGCCGGCGGCATTGTGGCGTCAGCACGGCCATGGCTTCCCGCAACATCTGTTCTTCCTGCGTCTGCTGAAAGAGACTTTCGGCGATTGCGGGCGTTGCTGGCTCCGGTAAATCCGCCTCCGCATCGCGGCTCACCGTGCGCTGGTTTTGCCGCTTCCAGCGATAACTCTCGTGGTGTGCCACCTGCATCAGCCATTTGGGCAGCGCACGTGGTTCGCGCAATTCGGGTAGGCGCACGAGAAGCTCCGTGCAGGTTGCTTGAAAGACGTCCGCGGCTTCCTGCCGCGACAAACCATATTTAACGGGAATCGAATAGATCAGCGCCTTGTATTTATCAATGAGCAAGGACCACGCTTCTTCATCGCCGGAGAGACATGCTTTGACGAGACGCGTGTCGTTCCATGCGGCCGGCGGCTTCTTTCTTACATTTGTCATAACGGGGCTCATCGCGTGGCATTCTCCGTCCCATTTTTGAGATAGAGCTGCTCCACATTCCAGAGTACGTAGGGTTCCAGAACGGCGGGATGAAAATTGCCGATGGAGTTTTTGGCGCCGGCAAGAATATTTGGGCTCGCGAGGAAAATCATGGGCTGATTCTCCGCGAGAACTTCCTGCGCGCGGTCATAGAGTTTCTTCCGCTGCTCGAAGGTACGCGCGGACATCTGTTCCTCGATCAAGCGATCGATTTCCGCTTCCCACGGAGTGGCGGGGTGCGCCTGCGAGGGGTTCCACAGATGGGTTCCGCCGCTCGACAGCCAGACATTGATGTCGGGATTCGGGTCGGCATCAAAGCTCGCGATTCCCATCACGCAGGCGTCGTATTCTTTCGACTGCGTGACGCGATCGAGCAAAGAACGAAACTCGAGCGGCACAACCTGGACGTGCATTCCGAGCTGTTTCAAGTCGTCCTGAAGGAGCGCCGCCATCTTGGCGCGATCGGCGTTCGAAGAACTCGTGAGCACGGAGAATTCCACGGGATTGCCGTTTGAGTCCAGGAGGATGGATTGTCCGTTGGGACCGTTGCTCCAGGAAAAATTGGCTTCCTTCAGCAGTTCGCGAGCGCGTTCGAGCGACCGTGCCGGATGAGCGAGTTTTTCATTCCCCCATCGCCGGTTGCCCGGGGCGACCAGTCCCCAAAGGGCGGCGCCGCGTCCCTGGTAAACCAGCCGAACGATCGCTTCGCGGTCCACGGCGGCGGAAACCGCCTGGCGGAACTTTACTTCGCGGAACCATTTTTGCTTCCGCCCTGTCTCAGGCGATGTCTTATCACCGAGATCGTTCAGATTGAAGAAGAGAAAGTTGTACTCGAGGCCCGGGCCGGCATCCACCATGGTGTAACCGCGCTGCTGCTTCGATAACACGGAGAAATTCTCTGCGCCCAACTGGCTGATCATATCGGTTTCGCCCGATTGGAACTTCAAGACCTGGGCATCCGCGTTCGGCACGAACAGAAACACGAGTTCATCTAAATAAGGCAGGCGATTACCTTGCGCATCGGATTTCCAGTAATACGGATTGCGCTCTAAGACCAGGCGTTGCCCCGCGATGTACTCTTTCAACCGAAACGGGCCGAGCCCGGCCCATTGATCGCCGGCCGTGGCCAAGGATCCGATCTGCCCGAGTTTCCCATCCTGGTAGGGTTTTTCCAGCAGATGCCGGGGCAGAATCGCCAACCCGTCGAAGAGCCTCTCACCAACACCGTAGGTCTTGGGCAGTTGAAAGTGGACGGTATGCGCATCTAGCTTGCGCACAGCGATCGGTTTTCCGCCGACCATCAAGAGGTCTCGCTGCGGGGCGTGCACGCTTTCGTCGAGATACACACGGAAGGTGAAAAGCACGTCATCCGCGTCGAGCGCCTGTCCGTCCGAAAATTTTAATCCCTGCCGGAGTACCAGCGTGTAAGCAAGCCCGTCTGCGGAGATCTTCCAGGACTTGGCCAGCGCAGGTTCCGTCAGTTGCGTCGCGCGGTTGATATGAACCAGGTCGGCCTGCATGACGCCAATGACATCGCGGGAGCGCGCGTCAACAGCAATCAAAGGGTTCAGGGTCTTTGGTTCGCCGCGGAGCGACACGACGAGGCGCCCTCCCAAGCGGCCCGCTTCTCCTGGGAGTACGAGTAATTCTTCTTTTGTGCTTTTCTGTTGGGGAGAGGCAGCAGCTTGGTGGCCGAGAAGCGCGAAAAGTGACAGGAGCAAACTAGAGAGGATCCAGCAGCAATGGTTGTTGGCTCTCGTTCTTTTCACGTCAGGCTCCCGAGACTGCTCCTGTGTATCTTGTACGCCTCCTCGCGCTCCTGCAATGAACTCGCGAGCCCAAGGTATCCTAGAAAGAACGGCACCATGATCAAGGCGGGCAAATACACCCACCAATAAGAGACGAGCACGCTGTATTGCTGCAGGCTTGAGAGAAGATTGCCCCAGCTTGCCACCGGCTCGGGGACGCCCAGCCCAAGAAACGAGAGCGTCATCTCCGCCAACGCGTATTGTGGAATGAGAATTGCCGCCTGTGTCAAAAGCACACTGGAAGTTTCCGGCAGAATGTGGCGCCGGAGCAAGTAGGCATTTGATGCTCCGAAGCCCCGAGCGGCACGAACGAAGTCGCGTTCTTTGGCACTAAGTACGACGCCACGAACGAGTCGCGCTGGACGAGCCCAGCCTACTGCCCCGATGACCGCGATGATCAGAAAGAAAGCTGCGAGCGGGCTGACCGCCAGGGGAAGGAATGCACGGAGAGCGAGGAGCAGATATAGCCAAGGCAGGGCGAGAAAAAGCTCCGCGACGCGCATGAGCACGCTATCTCTCCAACCTCCGTAGTAGCCTGCCACCGCACCAATCAACAAGCCTATAAGCAGTGTGAGCCCTGCGCCCAGAAGGCCGGCGAATAGCGACACCTGACCACCAAAGAGGAGTCTCGAAAACTGGTCGCGGCCAT
>QHZC01000067.1:4778-14535 GCA_003224515.1 Acidobacteriota bacterium | reverse complement strand
CAAGGACGACGAGCCATTTCGCGAACGTGCGTCGCGCTCTCATTGTCCACTACTCTCGGTGCGGATTCGGGGATCAGCACAGTAAAGAAGCAAATCCGCCAATAAATTTCCTCCCACCAGGAAAAGCGTCGAGAACAGGATTCCCCCGACGACCACGTACAAATCACGCGCCAGGATGGCCTCCAACAACAGCGGCCCGAGTCCCGGCCAGCTCATCACGACTTCGATAAGGAGCGATCCGCTTAACAATGCCCCGATGCTGAAACCCAAAAGAGAGATCAAGGGATTCGCCGCCGCGGGAAGCGCATAACGATAGAGAAGTGTGCGCCTCGGAATGCCATGCCCCACAGCAGCCAGCAGAAACGGGGCATTGAGCACATCCGCCACGGCTGCGCGCACATGACCAACGAGCAACGGCAGAGCGGAGAGCACGAGCGCCGTCACGGGCAGAATGCTATGCAGCGCCAGATCGCGCAACTTGTTGAGGGGTGAAAGAGTTTCAAAACTGACGGAAGCCATCCCTCCCGTCGGAAACCATCCACTCCTCACTGCAAGCGCCAGGAGTCCTAGCGCAAGCGCCAGGTCGGGGATTACCAAAAGCGCTGCGGTTCCCCATGAGAGCAAACGGTCCGGCAGGTGCCCGAGACGCTCCGCGCTCCAAACTCCGAGTGGCAGGGCGACCGCCCAGGAAAGCAGGGTGGCGGTAACGGTCAGAAGCAAGGTGTTCCGCGCGCGCACCAGCAGAAGTGGCGCCACGGGACTGTTATAGGCAAGCGAGAATCCCATCTCGCCGTGAATTACGGAACTCAGCCAAGATGCATAACGGACAGGCAGCGGCTTGTCGAAACCGTATTTGGCGCGCAGCGCAGCTACCGTCTCCGACGCGATCTGCGGATTCAAGCGCATTTCGTCGAAGTAGTTTCCGGGGGCCAACGCCGTGAACAGGAAGGCGAGAATGGACACGCCGGCCAGCAAAAACAAAGCGTGACCCAGGCGCCGCAGCAGGTAGCGCATCATTGCTCCAGCGCCGGCAACGCGCGAACCATTCTGGGCACGGCCGCGAGTAGTTGGCGAGTAGTTTCATGCCGGGGCTGCTTCAAGATTTGTTCCGCCGGTCCTTGCTCCACGATCCGGCCGCGATTCATCACGGCGATCTCGTCAGCAAGGTGAGCGGCCATGGCCAGGTCATGGGTTATGAATAAATATGTCATCGCCAGAGAGCTTTGCAGCTCCATCAGGAGATTGGCGATTTGTGCCTGCACCGAACAATCAAGAGCAGAGAGCGGCTCATCCAGGATCAAGAGTTTGGGCTCGTGCGCCAATGCGCGAGCGATGTCCAGCCTCTGGCGTTGACCGCCGCTCAACTCGTTTGGAGCCCGCTCCACAATGTCTGGGGAAAGACCAACTCGTTCGAGCAAAGAACTGGCTCGCTGGCTCATTTCTTCACGGTTGAATTTGCGCCGCAAAATCAACGGCTCAATCAGTATCTCGAGGACGCTCCATCTGGGGTTGAGAGAGCTTGCGGGGTCTTGAAATATGAGCTGGATTTGCGGGAGAATTTGCTGGCGCGCCCGCTCCCCAAGCGTGACGATATCTTTTCCTTCAAACCAAATGTTTCCCGCCGTAGGGGACTCCAGACAGGCGAGACACGACGCCAGCGTGCTCTTGCCCGATCCCGATTCCCCCACGACTGCCAGCGTGCTTCCCGGCGAAATTGTGAAAGACACTCCATGCAATGCGAGCAGCTCTTCCCGAGCGCCAACAAGACTCCGCTTTGCATAGCGCTTCACGAGATTCTCGACCTTCAAGAGTGGCTGCATGTCTGGGCCGTCGGCAGATCCGTCAACTTTCATACTTGAAACAAGAAGCCGCATGAGAGTCACTCAAGTTCACAAGGGCGGGCTCACGCTCTGTGCAAATGTTCATTCTTTCCCTGCACCTCGGTTCGAAGGGACAACCTACGCGGGGCCATGATAAACGCGAGGAATCGCCAAGGATTACCGGTAGCTTCATCTTACGACCATTTCCGCGCTCTTGGGAAACTGCCGGAATGGACTCAAACAGAGCCTTTGTGTAGGGATGCCGGGGCGACCGAAGCACGGCTTCGGCCGGGCCACATTCGACGACCTGGCCACCATAAAGAACCAGCACACGATCGGCAAAGCCAGAGAGCAGAGCTGGGTTGTGGGTGATGAAGATCATTGCGAGCCCCAGCCTTTCCCGGAGCGTTCGAAACACTGCCAGAATTTCCATTTGCGTCGCAGGGTCGAGCGACGCGGTCGGCTCATCGGCAATCACAACGGATGGGCCGCAGGCAATCGCTTGTGCGATCAGCACGCGTTGCCGTTGTCCTCCACTCAGCTGGTGTGGATAGGAGTGCGAAATGCGGTCCGCATCTTCGGGAAAGACTTCTGCGAAAACTTGTTGCGTCCGTTGGTGCAGCGCGCTTTTTCCCGGGGAACTGTGCGCGGCCAGCACCTGACGAACCTGCTCGCCAGCGCGCATGGTCGGATGGAGCGCAAGAGACGGCTCCTGGAAAATCAGCGAAATGCGCCGGCCGCGGATTTGCTGTAGTTCGTCAGGTTTGGCACAGAGAAGATCTTTGCCTTCAAAGTGGACAGCCCCGCGACTGATCTCCCCGTTGCTGGGAAGAAGCTGTACAAGCGATACGGCTAGCGTGCTCTTGCCTGATCCGGATTCACCTAGGACGCCCATGATCTCGCCGGACATGAGACCAAAACTGACGCCGGCTAACGCCGGGCACAGGACACCCTTGCCTGATCGGTAGCAAACTTATTCATGTTGCGGCAGGATCATGGGGCGGACAAGACCAGGGTCATCGCCCGCGCACCAAAGGTAATTCTCTCACGTCGATGGAAAGGGCTGTCAAACTTCAGCGAAGGGGTGTTGGAGTGCGGCGGTTCCAGGAATTGGGAATATAAGGCAAATCTGAAAGCTAATCCAAGTGGGGGATTGCAGGATATCGGGGGATGGGAAATCCTCGCAATCCCGCACTCGTGGCGAACACCGCTCGTACAACGGAGACATATCTATGGTTGACTCGTGCTTGGCCTTTGCTCTAGCGAATCTCACCCCGCGCTGGCGACTTGCTTGCCGCGGCGACATCCGATCGAGGGGTCATCGAAAGAACAAAGTATTCGCGCTCCTTGCCGTCGGCTTCGGGAACTCGAAGCAGTAACTTGTCCTTGTGAATCCGGAATTGAGCGGTTTCGCCCACCGGCAAAAGCACCGGATGTTTGTCGTCTTTCGGCCTGATCCGGTAAGTGACCCGCTCCGACTGCAATACGTATTCCTGGCACATTACTACCTTGGTGTTCTTATGCTGGCCATCCGTTCCAAAAATTTCGCCGGCGATCGTCTTGCCATCTTTTTCAGCGTAACCGCAAGACGAAGAATCCATCTGAATCAGCACGCCTTTTTCGTATGCCGGCGCATCTTTGGCCTGAATGCTCATGGTCGTTGCAACAACCAGAATTGCAACCATTCCTATTTTCATCGTCGCCCTCCGAGAAAACGATTGTTACTTCGCGCCGACCGCAAAATCATTGCGCCATGCGCTCGGACCAGCAGACTGAGCACAAGAACCCTCGCCCTTCTGTAGGCCGTTTCCAGCTCATCCTATAAGGGATGCCCGCACCTGTAAAAAATATAGGCTCTTGGGGGCTCGTTGTGATCCGGCACACTACGTTCTCCGATTGCTCCAATCCAGAGAGTCAAACGCGCAGTGCTGTTCTCTCATCAGGAGATCACGGGAGTCGCGCTTGAGCAGGCGCAACACCGGCTGGACATAGATTCTTGCCCTGGCGCTGGTACAATCTTTAGGTTTGAGGATAAGTCGAAACCTTGGCTATCGTCATGCGTCAAAACAGGAAGACGGGGGAGTGCCAGTCACGGTGTGTCGGGGAATAGACGGAAAACGCGATTTTCGGAGGGGGATAAATTGCCTCGTCCCGTTCGTTGCTCTGGCTACGGTATTGGCGGCGGGGTGTTCCAAGACCCAAACGGCCAGCGTACTCGGCGACGCAGCTCACCCCACGCCCGTGCACTTCTATACCGTTGCCGAGGAAACCACTCGGAGGCGCATCCAGGCGGTGGGCTCGCTCTACGCTTTTGAAGAAAGCGTTTTGAGTTCGCAGGTGGAGGGCCGAGTGTCTGAAGTCCTTGCCGACGTCGGCGACAATGTCAAAGCAGGCCAGGCGCTCATCACCATCGATCCACAGGAGCTGCAATTCGAAGTGGACCGCCAACGCGGTCTGGTGACGCAGGTGCGCGCGCAGTTGGGGATCGGTGCGAACGACCCGCCCCCATCCGACCCCCAAAAACTTGCCTCGGTGCAGCGCGCGGAAGCTGACCTCTTTGATGCGGATCACAAGTACGGCCGCGCGCAGCAAATGTACAAGGACAATCTGATCTCGCAACAGCAACTTGACGAAGCGGCAAGCCGCTTCCAGAGCACGAAGGCGACATTCACCGTTGCGCTGCAGGAGGTCGATCGGCTGAAAGCGTTACTCATTTCGAGCGAAGCCAGCGAGAAACTGGCTGAGAAAAAGCTCGCCGACGCAGCCATTCGAGCGCCTTTTCCGGGCGCCATCAAGACGCGGAACGTGCATCCCGGCGAATATGTGCGCGTGCAAAGTCCTGCGATGGTGCTGGTCCGGACGGACCGCTTGCGCGCGCGCCTGGCGGTGCCGGAACGCTGGGCGGGATGGGTCAAGGACGGAGAAATTGTGGATCTGCATGTAGAGGCTTTTCCGGGTAAGACATTTCAAGGAAAGATTTCGCGGATCAATCCCGCGGTGTCCGAGGATTCGCGCACCTTTGAGGCAGAAGCTTTGATCACCAATGTGGACGGTCGGCTGAAGCCGGGTTTTTTCGCACAGGCATCCATACCCAGCGAGAAAGAAGAGAAAGCCATCTTTCTTCCCGAGCGTGCGGTGAATTACCGTTACGGCGTTTACAAGGTGTTTCTGCTGAACGGCAATCGCGTCTCGGAGCGACAGATTCGCCCGGCCGGCCAGACCGAAGACGAACATGGGCGACGTTTTGAAGTCGCTGAGGGGCTGAAACCGGGCGACCGTGTGGCCGTTGCCGTTTCCGGCGATTTGCACGACGGCGCTACGGTACAAGAGCGATCCGAGGCGAACGCGCCTGCGGTGAAGTAGACCGGGCGCGGTGAGCAAAGACATTCACCGATGAAGCTGGCCGAAACATGCGTAAAGTATCCCGTCTTCACGGTGATGCTGGTTGCATTCCTCGTGACCCTGGGTGTGTTTTCCTACCGGGGCCTGGCGGTTGACCTTTTTCCCAAAGCTGACCCCGCCACCGTGAACGTGCAAGTACGGTTGCCCGGGGCAACTCCCGAAGAAGTTGTCACCGGAGTTGTCTTGCCGCTCGAAGATGCCATCTCCTCGGTCAGCGGCATCGATGAGATCAACGTCTATTCCTTCGAAGGCTTTGCCTATATCACCTGTACCTTGGTGCTCGAGCGCGACATCGAGGGCGCCGCTCAGGACATCCGTGAAAAAGTTGCCGGAGCCCTTGACCGGCTGCCGCGCGACACTCTTCCGCCAGTCATCACCAAGCAGGATCCACAGTCTGATCCCATCATGACCCTACTCGTGAGCGGCCCCATGAGCCGTCGCGAACTGACCGAAATCGCCGACAAGCGGGTGCGCCGCGCCATTCAAACGGTGGACGGAGTAGGCAGCGTCGAACTCAACGGCGGGCAAGGGCGGCAAATCCGAGTTCTGCTGGATGCGCAGAAGCTCACTTCTCACAACTTCACGGTCCTCGACGTGCGGTCGGCTCTGCAGCGCGAGAACATCGAAGCGCCGGGCGGGCGCATGATTACCGGGCCTCAGGAACTGGGGCTGCGCACGCTGGGGCGTGTCACCTCGGCAGAACAATTCGGCGAGATCGTAATCGGTACGCGCGGAGGCACGCCGGTGCGCATCCGCGATGTGGCCCAAGTCGAGGATGGCGCCGAGGAACTGCGCACTTGGTCGGCGCTTTTTCGAAAGGGTACGGCGGTACAGGAGGTCGTGGCCATTCAGGTTCTCCGCCAATCCGGCGTCAACACCGTGCGTGTCGCGGACAACGTGAGGAGCAAGCTCGACGATTTGCGCGCGGGGATGCCTCCCGGCGTTCAACTCCAAGTGGTCCACGACATCTCCGATTTCATCAAAGCTTCTGTTCATTCGCTGATCGAGCACCTGATTTTGGGCAGCATTCTCGCGAGCCTGGTCGTCTGGCTCTTCATCCGCAACTGGCGCGCGGTGTTGATCGCCGCGGTGGCCATCCCGGCCTCTATCATTGCCACGTTCACGTTGATGCGGGGCATGGACTTCTCCCTTAACAACATAACGCTCCTGGCGTTGACGCTGGCTGTGGGCATCGTGATCGACGACGCCATCATCGTCCTCGAAAACATTTTTCGATTCATGGAAGAGAAGGGAAGAGACCGTGTTCATGCGGCGATCGAAGCCACGAAGGAAATCGGGCTGGCGGTGATGGCCACGACTCTCTCGCTGGTGATCATCTTCCTGCCCATCGCGTTCATGACCGGTTACGCCCGGAAATACGTGAACTCTTTCGGGTGGACCATGGCGATGGCCATACTCGTCTCGCTGCTGGTGGCCTTCACGCTGACGCCGATGATGAGCGCGCGCTTCCTGAAGTTGGGCGGAGGTGAAAAGAAGTCGCACTCCCAAGGTTTTCTGCGCTCCATGGAAGTGATCTATCTGAGGATGCTGCGCTGGTCCCTCGCGCACCGGTGGGTAATCATCCTGATTTGCGTGGCGACCTTTCTCTCCACATTCGGTTTCTATCACCTGGTGGGACGCGACTGGATTCCGGCCGATGACCAATCCGAACTGATCAGTTCCTATACGCTTCCCGAAGGCACTTCGCTAGAGAAAACCACGAAGCTCGCACAGGAAATGGCCGAGCGCATCATTGCCTTGCCGGAGGTCGCGCTGGTCCAATCGTTTACGCATGGGCCGACGAATCACGCGCACTTCTTCATCGTGCTGGTGCCGCGCGCCGAGCGAAACCGCAGCCACACGGAGATGGCCACTGCCGTCCGTGGAATCCTTGCCAGTTACCGAAACATGACTTACAACGTGCGTTTGCCTTCTGTCCTGGGCGGTGAAATCTATTTTCCCATCGCCGCGGTCATCCGCGGGCCGGAACTCTCGCTGCTTGCGGAATTCAGCAAGCAAGCCGCCAGCCGAATGATGAATTATCCGGAACTTGTGGACGTCAATCCCAGCCTGAACCTCAACACCCCGGAGCTTCAAGTGAAGGTGGACCGGCAGCGGGCCGCGGATATCGGCGTGCGCATGACCGACATCAGCGATGCGGTCAGACTCTTCTATTCCGGCGAGGACGAGATCACCCGGTTCAAAGAAGGCTCGGAACAGTATCCCGTCACAATGCAGTTGCTGCCTGTGCAACGGGACAATCCCGATGTTCTGGCGCGCATGATGGTGCCCTCGACGAAACTGGGACAGGTGCGCCTCGAAAATGTCGCTACCATCGGACGCGGCGCCGGACCCGCGACGCTCCAGCGCTACAACCGTGAATTTCAAGTCAGCGTCTTCGCCAACGTGGCTGCTGGCTATCCGCTCGACCTCGCCGCCGCTCACACCGTGCAATCCATCAAAGAAGTGGGGCTGCCCGCCGGCTACTCCTATCTCTTTTCCGGGCAGGTGAAAGTCTTGGAGGAGACCACGTGGAATCTCCTGTTAGCTATGTTGCTTGCCTCGGTATTCATGTACATGGTCCTGGCGGCACAGTTTGAGAGCTTTACTTATCCCTTCATCATCATGCTGACGCTCCCGCTCAGCGTGCCTTTCGCGCTCTTCTCGTTGTGGATCACGGGACGCGCGCTCAGCCTGTGGAGCGCCTTGGGAATGTTCCTGCTGCTCGGCATCGTGAAGAAGAACGGCATCCTGCAAGTGGACTACACAAATCGATTGCGCGCTGAAGGCATGCCCGTGCGTGAGGCCATTATGGAAGCGAATCGCGTGCGCCTGCGGCCTATCCTGATGACCACGCTTTCCATCATCGCCGGGTTGATCCCAGTGGCGATTGGTATTGGGGAGGGTTCGGAGCAGCGAGCCTCGATCGCGGTAACGATTATCGGTGGGCAGACACTTTGCTTGCTGCTGACCTTGCTGGTGGTGCCCGTGGCGTATTCCTACCTGGCCGAGTTCGAGGCCGCGCCTTGGGCCGAATGGGCAGCTCGGCTCTTCGGCCGGGCGCGCAGCTCCGTGCGCCCGTCCGACAACGATTAAATAGCGCACCACTGCTGTTGGCGCCGAGGAGCGCCGCGATTCAAGAATCACGAAACGAAAAATTGCGAAACTCAGAAACCCTGAGAAGCCGCACGGACCGCAAGTTGATCTTCAGAGGAAGCCAACGATTGGGCAAGCGTGAGGCGTGGGGCTCGCAACAAGAGGAACAGCTCACCTGCCCAGAGCAAAATGTCCAGCAATCTTCCGCGCTGAAGATTGCTCAGGCTTTTACATTGCAGGCTGACGTCGAGCGCCTTTCGCGAGCATTCCTCGACGAAAACGCGCATGGAGCCCACGTCTACGGGTTCAGCGCTGAACTTGCGGCCCCGGGGATCAAGGACCTCAAGCCTTTCATAACAACGCAGCAGGAAGTGGTTCAGGCAAAGAGCCTGGTGATCCAATGCGGTAATCGCGGCGCCACCACAAGAACCCACCAGGCAGTTTCGTTTCCCAAGCATCGTATCCCTTCCACCCCGGCCCTTTGATTTGACTCTACGACCGATCTCATTCTTCTTCGGATCTTTCTTCACTGTATAAGATGCGCTACGCGACGCAAACGGTTTCATCTTCGGGAACAAGGTCCTGCATCACAGAACACTCACCTGCGGCAATTGTTCCCGGCCGAATCGCCGGCAACAACGGCACGTGAGCGACCATGGTTTGTACCTGCAAGCAACGGTCGAGATAGGGCGCTAGCAGCGCGTGTACCCAGCGGAGCTTTTCGCCGCACCATTGCACGCGGTCATCTCCATCCAGAATCCGATTACATCCTTCAGCGTGCCGGCCATTCTTGTCTCGCCCTATATTCCCAGGGGAACCGTGGTGCCGGGCACGGAAGATACGAACGGTCTCATTTTCGGGAACTCCCGGTTAATTCGAGGGGACATCAGGTCGCGGACTCGGCAGCCATGGCCCGGGCGTCCTCGGCCGAATAGCCGAGACCCTGTAGAATTTCAGCTCTGTGCTCGCCGAGCAACGGCGGCGGCAATCTGTAGCTTACCGGCGTGTTGGAAAACCGGACGGGATTCGCGATGCTGTTCGCTGTGCCGATCGCCGGATGCTCGAGTTGCACTATTAAGCCGCGTGCGCGCGTTTGCCGGCCCTCGATTGCCTCAGCAACCGTGTTGATCGGTGCGGCGGGGATGTCCGCCTGCGCCAATTTTTCCAGCCACGCGACGGCCGTCTTTTGCTGAATTATATTTTGCAGCAACGGCACGAGGATTTCCCGGTGTTTGATCCTCAGCGCATTGGTGGCGAATCGTTCATCTCTTCCCGTGTCGTCTTGGATGTTCATCACCCGCACGAATCTCTTCCACAACGCCTCTGTCCCGACTCCGACCACAAAATACTTGTCGTCGCTGCCGCGGTACGCCTCATACGGCACGATATTCGGATGCGCATTTCCCCAGCGTTCTGGCGAAATGCCAGCGTTCAAGTAA
>QHZC01000067.1:0-4765 GCA_003224515.1 Acidobacteriota bacterium | reverse complement strand
TTGCGAATCGAAAAGCGCCATGTCGATGAACTGCCCGCGCCCGCTTCTTTCCCTCGAAAAAAGCGCTGCGAGAATCCCCATCGCCGCATATATCCCGCAAGTCATATCCGCAATCGCGATCGGATAACGCATCGGCCCGCCGCCTGGCTCACCCGTGAAGCTCATCACGCCGGCCTCTGCTTGCGCGAGAATGTCGTAACCTGGCATGCCCGCTTTCGGGCCTGTGAATCCATAACCGGAAATGCCGCAATAGACCATGCGTGGATATTTCGCGCAGAGGGTATCAGAATCAATCCCGCGCTTTTGCAGGGATTTCATGGATGGCTGGTTGTGGATGAAAACATCCGTAGTCGAAAGCAGTCTTTGCAACGCTTCCGCGCCGCGCGGATGATCGTAGTTGAGAGTAATCGATCGCTTGTTGCGATTCGCTGCTAGATAGTAAGCGGATTCGCTCCCCACAAACGGCGGACCCCATCCGCGCGACTGGTCTCCGGTTCCCGGCCGCTCCACCTTGATCACGTCAGCGCCAAAATCTCCGAGCAGCATGGCGCAATACGGGCCGGCCAGCGCCTCGGTCATTTCCACGACGCGAACTGAATCGAGAATTGTTTCCACGGACGGCGATTATAGCTGACATCGCACCTCGCCATCCTCCAGCATTCCAAGGTTCATTTCCGTAAACCGATGAATTGCATCCAAAACTTAGTTCCAAGCCCTGAATGTTTCCACAGGTACTACTCTTGTACATTTGGACCTTCTCGGCATAGACTCAGTCGCAGCAATTTGTTTTTCCGAGCCGCCTCAACCTCTTGAGGAATTCCATGGCTCGCGCGAAATAGGGGTTGTGAGGTCTGGGGGAGAGAGAATGAGAAAACTGTTGTGTGCGTTCTTTGTCTTGACACTCACGATGGAGTTTGCCTCGTCGAGTTGGGGACAGTCGCAGATCTCCGCGGGAACCGTTCAGGGAGATGTTCTCGATGAAAAAGGGGGAAGCGTCGCGGGCGCGACCGTCGAAGCAAAGAATCTAGCGACCAATTTCGTTCAGACTGATACCACCAACACAGATGGGCATTTTGCCTTCCTCAGTCTCGCTCCGGGCCGGTACACCCTGACCATCAGCAAGGCCGGGTTCGCTACCATCGTTCAGGAAAACGTGAACCTCACCGTCGGGCAAACCATTACGCTGCCCGTGACCATGAAGGTTTCTTCGGTCTCTCAGCAGATCGTCGTCACCGACGTGCCGGTTGTGGAAGTCACAAAAACGGAATCCTCCTCCACTCTTGATGAACTGGCCGTGGCTGCTACCCCCGTTCTTGGCCGCAAGTTTGAAGACCTCCTCACTCTGACGCCTGGCGTCAGCATCACCCAGGGCCCGGATGGCGACGAAATCAACATCAACGGACAGCGCGGCATCTTCAACAACATCAGCCTTGATGGCGGCGACTACAACAATGGTTTCTTTGGCGAGCAGATGGGCGGTCAGCGCGCGGCCATCGATATTACTCTCGAAGCTGTGAAGGAATTTCAAATCACAGCGAGCGGAGCAAACGCCGAATTCGGCCGCAGCGCGGGTGGAGTAATCAACGTCGTCACGAAATCCGGCACCAACGCCATTCACGGTTCAGGCTTCGAATACTTCCGCACAGAATCGTTGACCGCGGCCACCTCGGACGGAAAGCCGCTCGACNTTCGCGGCCGGTGAAGGCATCCGGGAAAATTTGAATCGCCCCGCCTTGGGCGCTCCGCTAGGCTCGGCATGTTCAGTTGCGAGTCCTGTCGCCGGCGTGGATGACGCGATCATCGCCGCGAGCGGAGAATGCCAGCGCGTGGCTCTCCTGAATTTCTTCAAGACAGCGGCCTTTCCTGCACCGTTCAAGAACACCGACGAAGGCCTTCCCGTTATTCACGAACAGCACAACGCCGCCATGTTTGGCCGTGTGGACTACAACCTGAATGCCAAGAACCAGATTTTCGGTTCGTATAACTTCGATTGGTCCAAAAATCCCAACCAAACCTTTGACGTTCCGACCTACGGCACTTCCGCGAACGGTATCGAAGGCCCTTCCCACATCCAAGCGGTAAACATTAACTGGTTTAGCATGCTCTCCAACACCATGCTGAACGAGGCGCATTTTGGGTATTCACGCGAAACCCGTCCTCGCGAGGCCATCATCACCTCATCCGCGCCTGACACCGCCATCGGGTTCTCGCCCAACTTCCGTTTTGGCCAGCCTTTTTTCCTCGAGCCCAAAGTGGATGAACTCATCTACCGGTCGGACATTCGCGATAATTTTTCTTTGGTCAAAGGCAAGCACACCTGGAAATTTGGAGGGGAATGGATTCACACCAGGAACTCGCAGATCTTCCGCGGATTCTTCGCCGGCCGCTACATTTTTGATAGCGTCACAGGCTTCCTGCACTATGCGACACCCGGCGGGACAGGCTTCGGCCCGACCGCAGCGGAGTGCGCTGACGGAACTTTTACGGACCTTTCTATGCTGACCAACAATGACACCCAGTGCCCGAATGGTTCGGCGTTCACGGGGGGGCCTCTTCTGCTTTACCTCCAGCACGGACCAACCAGTTCCACCGAAACTCTGGATCAGTCCGGTCAGTCCAGCATCGCTAACGAAGACTTTTCCCTGTTCGTACAGGACACATGGAAGGTTTGGCGGAACTTTACGTTCAACTATGGCTTGCGGTGGGATGCCCAGCGTTTCCCTAGTCCGACCATTGCTCCGTCGAAGACCGCCTACGCCGGTGACCTGTCCAATGCAAGCTTCCCATCCACAGGTTTCCTCCCGAACCAGAACCAGGAGTTCCAGCCGCGCGTCGGTTTCGCCTGGGACATCCGCGGCAACGGCAAATCGGCTCTGCGTGCTAGCTGGGGAATCTTCAATGCGCGACAGAACATGCTGACTCAAGTCGGCCCCATCACCACGAACGGTGTACAGCAAGAGGAAATTGCCGCAGGGACTTGCCTCTTCAAGAGTGCCAACGTCTGCCAGCAGAGCTCGATCCTTGGCCCCGCACCGACTTATCCCAGTATCATAAACGCGACGCCCGCGCTTCCGTTCCAACCTGGCGTAACGGTGTTCAGCAAAGACTATGCGAACCCCCGCATCTATACAACGAACATAGCCTACGAGCAGCAACTCGTCGGCGATTACGCGATGTACGCGGACTTCACTTGGTCCAAAGGTGTTCACCTGACCCGTTTCATCAACCCGAATGTGGGGACCGGGTTTACGCTACCTACGGTTGGCCAGGACACTGTCAACTACGTTGGACAACACACCGTCTTTCCAGACCTCGGCGATATCACCGACACGGTCAGTTCCGCGAAGTCCCTCTATCGCGGCGTGACTTTTGGCTTTCGCAAGCGCATGAGTCATCATTTCCTTTTTGACGCGAACTATACGTATTCTGTTGACAAGGACGACGACTCGAATGAGCGCGATCCCTTTACATTCCGTTACGCAAACCTCTTTAACCTTGCTGCGGAATATTCGAACTCCGATCGTGACGAGCGCCACAAATTCAACGCCTTCACAGTTGCCGATCTGCCCTGGGGTTTCCACGGCAATGTCCGCATGCAAGCACACTCCGCCCAGCCCATCACGGACAACGTCAATGGCACCGGTACGGGGACGCCCTGCAGCTTTGAGAATTCTCTAACTCGGTTTGTGATTCCGACCGGAGGCGGCGCTGCCGTCGATTGCGGGCGCAACCATCTCCGCAAGGACAACGCATTTTTCACCTTTGACTTTGGCGTCGACCGCCCGTTCCACCTCAGCGAGCGCATGCGTCTCATCCCCAGGATTGAAATGTTTAATACGCTCAACAACAAGAACAACGTGAATCCCTTGTCATCGCCGCAGCTCTTTGACTTCAACGGCTTCCTGCGCGTTGGCGTGGGTGATCCGCGCCAGGCGCAGTTGTCCGTGCGCTTCGAGTTTTAGCGAAGGGGCTACAATTCACAAAAGTAATTCACCCGAGGCGGGGTGCTTCGGCGCCCCTCTTTGTTTTTCGGGCATGTCGGTTTGTTCCACGTTACAAACTCGCAGCAATGCGAAGACTAGGATTAACACCTGCGTTCGCAGGCCAGTAACACTTCGCGGCGGTATCTTATCTCTTGAAGAAAAAAATCCCAAGTGAGAGGTTCATCATGCAAAGGGTCGTGTGGTCTGCCCTGGTTTTGGCTTTCAGCCTCCTGGTCGCGGCGCCCGCTCCCGCTGCGGCCCCAGCGCAGGCGGCTGCGCCTGCCGCGCCACAAGGACGCAAGAAGCGCGTGGCCATTTTCGATTTCGACTATGCCACCGTGCAAACCTCCACCGCCGCACTCTTCGGCACCAATGTAGACATTGGCATGTCATTTGACCCTTCTGCCTTTAGCGGTAAGCGCGCAGAGTCTTGAGTCCACTCCCAAGGCGTTCTCGAAGGAACACTCGAACGCGACGAATGGGCACACGCCGCTTCTCGAGCACTTGCTTGCTCGTCACGAATCCCTGACAATCTAAGGTTTGAAGATGCGTGCTTTTTCGCACGGTAGCGGTTGCCTGCACCCAAAAGAGAAGCGAGTGAAATGGCAAGTCAGGTTAATTCTGTAAAGCGGCTGGTCGCTTATTTTTCGATGGAGATTGCGCTGGAGAACGCCATGCCGAGCTACAGCGGCGGGCTGGGCGTTCTTGCGGGCGATACGATTCGTGCCGCTGCGGACCTGCGCCTGCCCATGGTGGCGGTCTCCCTGCTTTACCGGAAAGGA
>QHZC01000454.1 GCA_003224515.1 Acidobacteriota bacterium | reverse complement strand
CAATAGTTGCTGGTAGACCGTCTGGATGCCGGCCTCGCGGGCGCGCCTTGGAGTCAGGTGGTGCACCTTGCAGTCGCTCAGCCACAAGGTGCCTTGATCCGGCTGATGAATACCGCTCAGCACCTTGACGAACGTGCTCTTCCCCGCGCCATTGTCTCCGACGATCCCTACGATCTCTGCTGGAAACAGGTTCAACGAGACGTTGTCAAGTGCACGTACGCCGCCAAAATATTTGCTGATGCCACAGGCCCGAACCACCGGCGGATTCTCAACACGAATTAGACTTGCTCCGGGCACGCTGAATTGGCTCTATTCGGGGGATGTAAGCGGCACGTTGCTGTACCGCAGAACCTTAGTATCGGTGTAATAGTGTGCGTACTCTGGGGCGAGGGGATTCCGCGAAATTCGCTCGAACAGGGCCACATTGTCCTTCGTCACCAATTGGCTAGACATAACTCGCGTTGGCGGCACCGGGTGTCCTCGTAAACAGCGATCCATGTCGCGGACGGCTTGCGTGGCGCTGAACGAGAAAAAGAAAAAGGCGCAGCACTGATAAATACCGCCTTCCTCGACCTTCTCCAGGCCAAGCCGCGTTCCATCCGCGCTGCCGACGAGAAAACGGGTACGGTCTCTCCGGCCCGCTTCGGTCGCCGCGGAGTAGGCGCCCACCCCAGGATCATCTCCGAAGGCCAGCAACACAGTGATGTCGGGGTGCGCCTGGAGGAGATTGGCGGCGGCGGATGCCCCGCGCTCGACCGTGTTCGCTTCGACCTCCCCCACCACGACCGCCCCACGGCAGTTCTGCCGGATTCCATCCTTCAAGCCCTGGCTTCGGACAACCAACTGCGGGTCGGTGAGGTTGATCAACAGGCCGACTTCGGCTTTCCCCACGAGGTGTTCATTCACCCACTGGGCTGCGTAGCGGCCCACCTGATATCCGGCAGCGTACTGGTCCAACACAATGTTCTGCGTACAGCCGGTGATTGGAGATGCGCTGTGGTTAAACAGGCACACACCGTTGGCGTGCGCATGTTGGACAACGGACTCGATGCCTTCGGGCAAGACAAACATCAGCACGCCACCGAAGCCCTGGGCGATGAAAAGCTCGATATCCAGAATCTGTTTGACCGAATCGCCGCCGGCGTCGACAAGAATGATGCGCAGGCCCGAATTAAGAGCTTCCGCTTCGCGCACCATGTCCTGGTAAAACTCATTCAGTATCTCGGCCTCATAAGGAATAGAAACTCCGATATGGGAATGGAAGGCATTCTTGCGCCACGTACAACCTTCTCCTGCGCCCAACGCGCACGCGCCGAATGCGCCACCAGCGGTCACCAGAAACTCACGTCGATTCAGCAATGATCACCGTCACAACGAGGCCGCTATCCAAACCACGACAGCCGCAAAGCACGTCGCCCGTGCCTCGTTTTTAGGGTCGCCTGCGCGGTCAGGTCAATGCTATTCAATGGATTGAACGAGCTCGCCACCGGCTACGCTGACGCGGACAATCTGGCTTGGCGCCAGTTCTGCATGAATTCCCTTTGCCGCTGCATGTCCGCCGGAAAATAACGGACCATGACAACACCCATCACACCCAGACCGACAAACAGGAGCACCGACATTGCCGACAGCGTCATCCCTATCCCCCAGGAGCTCTTCCGCGCGCCCACCAAGACGATGCCCAGACTGCCCGCGATCGTTCCGGCGAAGTTGTAAATGCCGTAAGCAAATGACCAGCGATGCGGCGGGAGAACGGAACAGAAAATCGGCATCGAATTCGCTTCCAGCATACCGCGAGCTACGGAGTAAATGAGGAGGTCAATCGCGAGCGAATGCGAGGATGGCATCCATCCGATCGCCAGCATCGTCGGTGCCATCAGCCCAAACCCTATCACCTGCAGTGCCATGCGGCCGCGCGGATCGGATTGCGCCCAACGGTCCGCGCCGATACCTCCCCCGATTCCAGCGAGCAGGGCGGGCAAGGCGGCAAACAACGTAATGAATGATCCAGCGCTGGTCAGGCTCGGCGTGAACTTCTCGAACAGGTAGGTCGGCAGCCACGAATGCGCGGGCCAGCTTGTCAGGGACAAAGCAAATGCCAAAACTATGAGTGCGCACGCCGTCGGCGTCTTCGCCATGGCTGCGATCTTCTGCCGGAACGGTTCCCTCTCAAGCTTGGCGGCAGCAGCGGCCCTGATCGGCGATGGGGCACGGAGAATCATAAGTGCCAGTGCGGCAAGCACGATGCCGCCGGCACCGAGGAGAAAGAATCCCATCCGCCAGGAGTAGTGGTCGCTCATGTACCCGCCGTACCAACTGCCGAAGCCGGAGCCCGCCGTGAGTCCGCTCAAGGCCAGACTGTTGGCCAACGATCGCGTGCGGTTCGAGTGAAAGCTTGCGATATACGCCAAGGCCGGCGGAAGGAACGCCGCCTCGGAGATACCCAGCAGACATCGAAGCACAATCAGTTGCGGGCCGCTGCGGGCGAGCCCGGTCGCAAAGGTAACGACACTGAAAATCACCAGGCTGGCGAGGATCACAGAACGGCGAAAGCGGTCGCCAAGATATCCTCCCACGGGCGAAAAGCCGCCATATATCCACAGGAACGAAGAACCTATGAACGCAAGCGTCATGTCGGAGATACCCAGCTCCCGCTTCAGCACCGGGAAGGCGCTGAACACTGACATGCGGTCGGTGTAGTTCAGGCAGGCCATTAGCCAGATGACGCCCACGACGACCCACTTGTAGTGCCGGTTGGATTCTGTGCTCACTGTTGCTTCCATCGAAAGTTGTCCCTACCATTCGGAGCCCAAATAGTCTAGCCCGCCGGGGTGCCGGCGTTGCGGCCCGAATCGTTCCGCGGCTTCGATTTTTTTCAACTTATTGAACGACGTCAGCATTCACGAGAACAGTTGTGAGAGAAAAGTCCGCACCTCCGTGGCTCGTCGTCCGAGCGCCCCGCTACAGTGTTGATGCCACGCCGGGTGCGCCGGAGGTTTTATATGGAACTTGACCTTTCTCATGAGGCCGCCTACGTGTTCAAGAGCGCCAACCCGGTGCTCGGTTTTGCCGTGGACGAGCCGGAAGCTGTGTGGGTACCGTATGAACCGGGAACTGCGAACCGCTTCCTCATGTTTGACCTGAATACGAACAGCTTTGCCGTGGTGCTCCGTTGCGAACCCGGCTCGGGCATAGATCGCCACTACCATATGGGCGCTGTCGCGGGCTACTGTTTGCAGGGTTCGTGGAAGTACAAGGAGCACGACTGGGTCGCCCGCCCGCGCTCTTTTGTTTACGAACGCGCCGGCGAGGCCCATCCGCTTACGTTGATGCTTTCCGCTTGCTCGAATATTGCCGGCAATATTACGCGGAGCATGGACTGGACCTGAGCTACCTGGACAAAATTACGCGGTGAGCACGCGATTCTCGCCTGAATACTGAGCCTGCCCGCCCTGCTTATCGCGCCAGGGGCACTCCGCAGGTTTCTTTGCCGGACTCTATGTCAGCGAGTTTTTGTCGGGCGACTGGCTGATCCGGACTATATGACAACACGCGCCCCAGTGTCTCGGCCGACGCCTGTTTGTTGCCGAGCATGCATTGCGCCGTCGCGAGATTGATACCCGGCTCATCGACCGCTTCGTTCAAGTCGAATGTTCTCGTCCACAATGCCTCGGCAGGCAGGAGCTGTCCTGACTTGGCCAAGAGAATCGCCAAATTATTCGCGGCGGTGAACACATTCGGGTCGAACTTCAGTGCCGCACGATAGAATTGCATCGCTTCAGCGTTTTTCCCGCGGAGCTGCGACAGATACCCCAGAGCCGTCAGCACAGGCAGATCGTCAGGACGGTTCTTTTGCGCTGCCGACAGCAGCGCCCAGGCCCTGTCCATCTCAGACGCATTTCCCCCTATAACTAGGTCATAGTAGGCGAGCCCTAGGTCGCGCTCGCTGGGAGTTTGAGGGAGGAAGGTGACTAATTCTCGTCCCGGGCGCGGGCTGATGGGCTGTATTGCATCGGGTGCCTGCCGTATGCGGTGATCAGTCCAGGCGATGTGGGGAACCTTCTCCGCTTTCGCCTTCGGCATGTGACAGCTGGTGCAATCGGGAGTGCTGCTGAAATGAGATTGCGCGTACTTGGGTGGCGTGTGGCACATCAGACACTTCTCACGATAGTAAGTGGGGCGCTCCCTTGCTGTCGGTGAATAATGCGGATCATGACAGTTCATGCAAGACATGCGGTCGCCGCTCGCCCTCTTGCACTTGCTCACACTGAGCTGTTCGATTTCGCTGACTCCGCGACTCATGAGGTCGTCCGTCGCATAGATAAAGTATGAGAGATAGTCGCTGATCCGCTCGCCCGGTTTGTAATCCTGGACGTGCCGGCTGGCATGCTCGATGCGGGTAGCGCCCTCCAGGTGACAGCTGATGCAGACGGAATCCCGCCGCTCTGGGTCGAGCTTCATCGGGTTGATAATCGCTCCCCTGCCGGCGGTGGCAACATGGTTTCTGCTGTTGCCGTGACAGCTTTCGCAAGTGATGCCGCCGTGCAGAAAGGGTAATCCCGAGAAATGGTTGCGTGTAGCCGGATCCTCATATTGAACCCCACTCATATGGCAGCGCATACAGCCACTGGTCATCGGAAGCGCCGAGGGCATGGTGCGTACGTTCGCCAGCCCGGGTTTCATGTCATAGGAACGCGAGTCAGCATAATAGGCAACAGGCGATTCCAGCAGGTATCCGTTCCGCAGGTAGAAATACGTGATGCCAAGATGGCCCGATCCGAGAAAATAATCGAGGCGCAGTTGGCCGTTCAGACGGGGGTCGTCGGGCCGCGCATAACTCAACCAAACCTTGCCCTCGCGCTCCGAGACGCGGTAGTCAATGCCGGAGGGCGAATGGTGAAAACCGCCCGTGACAACACGGTCTGAAGCGAGGCCGCTCGCGTTGGCCATCGGCGTGGCCAGGTAATGCCGATAAATTTCGTCGTGACACTTAGCACACAGCTCATCCGCCTCCCGCACGGGAGTAGCCCCGCCCGGCTCAACGGACGTTACCGGGAGTGCGGCGAGAGCAGGCAAGGCAAGCAGCAGGGAGATCCACGTGCTTCGAAATAAGCAGCCCATTACAACCCCACGCCCGGTCGCACGTTCATGCTTTCAGACGGCGCACTGCCTCGCGGTAGGCCTCGAGCAGAACCGCAAAATCACTGCCGTACATAATAAATCTTGCTCCCATTTCACGGGCCCGCACGAGCAGCGAGAGGTTCGAGGATTGCAACCCCACCGCGACACCGGCTGCTTCGCCCGCCTTGATCACACGATCCATAGCTTGCCAAAACACCGGGTTGTCGAACTGCTCCAAGATTCCCAAAGATAAAGGAAGATCATAGGGACCGACAAAGAGAGCATCGACCTCGCCGACATTGCTGATCTGTTCCAAACACGACAGCCCCTCCGCGCTTTCAATCATCAGCACGACCAGTGTTTCGCGGTTGGCGGACTCGACTTCTTCCTGCGCGGAATTATTCCTGAAATCCGTGACGATGCTTCCCAGTCCGAATCCCCGATGCCCCATGGGCGGGAACTTTACAGCATCAACAACAGTACGCGCCTGCGACCGTGAGTGGACGTGGGGAACAATGATGCCCATCGCGCCCACGTCGAGAGCGCGCGAGATGAGCGCCGGGTCGTTCTGGGTCAGGCGGACAAGTGGGACGATGTTGGCGGCTCGTGCTGTCCGACACAGAGCCTGGATATCCGCATAGGCCGTCGCCGAGTGTTCCGTGTCGATAAAGAAAAAGTCCAGCCCTGCGGCTCCCAGCACGATCGACACCTCAGGATCGAGACATGCACCGTGTTTCTCTGCAACCGTTAACCTTCGAATGACGCGTGGAGATGGTGTGGTGCGGTTCTTCAATGCACGGAATAATTTGCCACCGCCATCATGACGATGGCGCCGAACAGCAACGCCACCCCTCCGACGTTCACATGGAATATCCGCCGCTCGATCGAGCGCCACTCGTGCGTCCAGATGCCAGCTAGAGTCGCGACCAAAATCATGGTGATCTGGAACAGGGCCCAACCCACCGAAACACCCAAGATCCCCAGGAAAACGGTGCTGCTGCTGTAAATGGCGATGGCGAGCATCCACAAGGAACCTCCCAGAACAGGGTGCACGATTTCCTTAGGACGAGCTGCGAAGTTTCCCCAACTATGATTGCGGTTCATCAGGTAAATGCTATAGGCAAGATTGAGGATCAATCCGCCGGCCAACGCGAGCGGCCAGACCGCGAACACCGCCCAAGCCGGCGCTGCCCCTTGGGCGCGCGCCCCCTGGACGATATCGCCGCCGAAGGCCAGTGCGATATTGAGCAGCGCCGCCAGCACTCCTGACACAATAGCCAGCAGCATGACCAGGAAGTAGGCTCGACCGGCCCGCCGACCGGGCGTAGTGCCAGTCAGAATCTCTTCCCGCCGGTAGCCTGCCCAGCCGCACAGGACCACACCTGCCAGCATGACGCCGGTGCCGGCGATGAGCAATATGCCGCTGCTACTGCCGAGCATGTTCGAGTGCTGCGCGATCAGCGGGGTCAGAGTGCCGAAGGCGGAGGAAAGGCCGTTCAAGATAGCACCGGTCAAGGCAAGACCAATCTTGTCGACGCATATGCCCGCGCCAAGCTGCGCAACCCCCCACAACATGCCGTACAGGAAGGGACGCGCCAGCGCGCTGCGGGGCGCGCCCGCATAAACCGCTGTGAGGTGGGGGATGAGAGCGAAGGCGAGAACACAGGGGACGACCAGCAGAGGATTGCCTCCCATGAGTGTGCCTGCCAAGAAAACCAGTACAAGACCTGCGCCGATGTTCATCGACTCCCTCGGTGTTCCTGTACTTCAATGTTTTTTCCAGGAGCGAGCGCGCACAGCAGGTTCAACCGTCCCACCCCGCGGGTCACATTCAATCGAAGATCTTCCCGGCACTGAATCCGCCATCCACCACAAGGGCGCTACCGTAAACGAACTTCGCCTCATCCGACGCGAGGTACAGCGCAGCGTAGCCGACGTCCTCCGGCGTGCCGAGCGTACCTGACAACTGCCGCTTCTTAAGGTCTTCGGCGGCCTTTTCTATGTTGTCGGCGTAGTGCCGCCGCAGATAGCCTTCCACAAACGGCGTGTAGATGGTGCCGGGCACAAGAGCATTGACGCGTATGCCGTAGCGGCAGTAATCCGCTTGCATCGCTCTGGTTAGCGCGTAGACGGCGCCTTTCGAAGCCGAATAAGCGGCGCGCTGCGCTAGTCCCATAATCGAAGCGCCCGAAGCCATGTTGATGATGTTTCCGGAACGTTGGGCGATCATCATGGGCACCACGCAACGGGACGCCAGAAAAACCCCCTTGGCATTCACGGTCATTACCCGGTCCCATTCCTGTTCGGAGGTTTCATGCAGGGCGCCGACGCATGACACGCCGGCGTTGTTGAAGAGAATGTCGATGCGCCCGAAACGTTCCGCAACCGTCCGCGCCATGGCCTCCATGTCGCCGGGACTGGCGACGTCGGCGCAAAGAAAGAATGCGGGTCCACCGACCTCCTGCGCCACGCGTGTCCCGCCCTCTACGTCCCGGTCGACAACAGCCACGTGCGCGCCTTCCGCAGTAAAAATCTTGGCCGATGCCTCACCAATCCCGGAGCCCGCGCCAGTGATGATTGCTGTCTTGCCTTGCAGCCGCATTCCGTTCCTCACGTAGAAAGTGAAATTCGCTTTGAGCCAGGCGAAGGAGATGCCACTCAGCCTCGCAGTTGCCTTTCTCCCGCGCCGAAATCCAGCAGCTACGAGGCTTGCTGCATAGTCGAATCGTTTTCGAATAAGAGTTCGCCGCCCAGCTTCATCACCATGATTTGCGTCTGCGGAACAAGCTCTTTGCACTGCTCCAGAAACGTGTCTGGCTGTCCATTCTGCTCCACAAACATCCAAAAATGACTGGGAATGACCAACCGGGGGGCGACTAATCGGGTCAATAAAGCCGCTTCATGTGCATCGAGGTTGCCGAATCGCCCATTGATGCAGGGGATGAGAATGTCGGGGTGCAGCTCAGCGGCAGGGCGGAACTGTTCCGGACGGTATGCCGTGTCCCCGGTGTGGTACACCCGGATTCCGCCAAAATCGAGCACAATGCCCAGCGCATCAGGAGCAAGTTCGCCGTGATCCGCATACACAGGATGGATCTCGACGTCACCAACAACGACTTTCCGGCCTTCGTTGAGCAGTTGGCATTGCTCCTCTGCAACACCAAGCTTCCTAAACTCCTTAATACACTCGATCGGGCCCGCAAAGCGCGTGCGAGGATTTCGCGCCAGCACGGGCAGAGCATCCGTGTCCATGTGATCGAGGTGCTCGTGCGTACATACGACCAGATCGGCCTGCACGCGTTCTGCCGCGATCGGACAAGGCATCATGCGCTTAAAACCGACGATGCGTTCCACCACGTCGGAGAAATACGGGTCAATGTAGACGATCCGGCCCGCGCAATTCTTGAAGACAAAACCAGCCTGACCGAGCCAGTAGATGCCGACGAGACTATCCATGTGATCTTCGGCCCCTACGTTCTTCCGCCGACTTGCTTTCCCATGTAAAGGCAGGTGGCTTCTCGACGAGTTGAACAAGTTTTTCCAGGAACGCAGCCGCGGCCAGACCGTCGGCGAGGCGATGATCCACCGTCAGCGTCAGCATTAGAGTTGGCTTAGCCACCAGTGTCGTATCGCTGGCCCAGGGACGCTTCCGCACCCGGCCTGCGGCAAGAACAAAACTCTGACCTGGTGTAATCATCGCCTGAAACTGGTCCACACGATGCATGCCGAGATTGCTCAGCGTTCCCACGGCGCCTTCCAGTTCGGTCAGCGACAGGCCGCCCCTTCGCGCCTTCTCCACCAGGCTACTTCGCTCCCGCACTAACTCTGGAAATTCGAGGATCTCTATATTTCGGATTACGGGAGCAATGACTCCCTGCTCGGTGCCGACAGCCAAGGCAATGTCCACCGTTGCACGCTCGTGAACCGTATTCTCATCCCAGGTGGCGTTGAGTTCCGGGCTGATCAGCAGTGCACCCCCAATCAGGTTAAGCAACAGGTCTGTGACGGTAACCTTGAGTCCGTCCGCGGCCCCGTCCTTCGCTTGGTTATAGGCGTCAACCAGGCTCTCAGCATTCGCTTCCGCCGAGGCCGAGAAGACGGGGATTAGTTGGGCGAGAGTCAGCCGTTCTGCGATGAGGCGGCGACGATTGCTGACGGGTTGGGGAACCTTTTGTCGCGTACCGGCGGCGCGGCGGACATCATCTTCGATGACCCGACCTCCAGGCCCACTGCCGCTCACCGCCGCGATATCAACTCCAAGCTCCTGAGCCAGCCTCCGGGCACGGGGTGATGCACTCCGAGCCCCTTGTGGTGGAGCTCCCGGAATCCTTGGTATTTTGGCAGCGGCCACCGTCGCGTTCGCCGGCGCTGCTGCTGCTTCCTCAGGGCGATGTTCCTGGGCCGGTGCGGTTGCGCGCGGTACGGCGAGTTCCGTCTCTGCCCCGCGGCTCTCCACGTATGCAAGGAGTGTGCCCACCCGAACTGTCTCACCTTCGGCCACCAGGATTTCGCCCATCGTCCCCTCAACTGTGGCCTCTACTTCCATCTCGACCTTATCAGTGGAGAGGACGAACAACGGCTCGTCCTTTTTTACTTCTTGCCCGGGCTTTTTCAGCCATGAACTGACGGTCCCTTCCTCCATCGTCAGACCCAGCTGGGGCATGGTGACCGATACTTTCATGCGCGAACTCTCCAAAACGTTATGTGTTCTTGGCGCTGCAGGATGGCCTCACGCCTTCTTGCGAGCGAAAGAAGCAGCCACCTCGCCGACAATCCGGTCAACAGAGGGAATCAGATAGTTGTCCAGAGATGGGGCGAAAGCGTGCGGCGCTGGCAAGGCGCAGATCCTCTGTATGGGGGCATCCAGATCGTACAGAGCTTCGCTCGCCACGATGGCCGCGATCTCGGCCGACACGCCGCATGACGCATAGGCCTCATCAACGATCGTCAAACGCCCTGTCTTTGCCACAGAATTCAGAATGGTCTCCGTGTCAAACGGAACGAGGGTCCTGGGATCGATGACCTCGACCGAGATACCCTGTGCCTCCAAGCGCGCGGCCGCCTCGAGCGCTTTGTGGACCATGACACTCATCCCCACCAGCGTGA
>QHZC01000453.1 GCA_003224515.1 Acidobacteriota bacterium | reverse complement strand
TCGTCATGACGCGGTGGCGCGGCAGGCAGCAGCCGTGGGAACCGCCCTCGGACGAACAGGTGCGGCTGTGGGCCCAGACGGGCGTGAACCTGATCGTCGGCGGGGCCAACTACTGGTCGGGCGATTACGCGCGGCCGCTCCTGCCAGAAAAGACCCGGCGCTTCATAGCCACCGCGCACCGCTACGACATCAAGGTAATTCCGTATGTGACGTTCGCCGATTTCAACTTCGCCGCGCCGGGCTATCAGGAGCACGCCGCGGACTGGATGGCCTCGCAAAGCATCGAGTTTGCCAACGAGACCACTCTGATGTGCTACAACGCCTCAGGTTGGCGGGAACACCTCGAGAAGCAGTGGGACCAGCTCCTGTCGAATTTCGATTTCGATGGTCTCTACATTGACCACTGGACCAATATCCGCCTTTGCTCGAACTCCCGCCACGGTTGCGACGGCTACCTTGGCAGCTTCGCCACTGAGGGTTATCACGACTTCGCCAAACGGGCGCGGCGCGTGGTGGCTCGCCACACCGACGGCAAAGGGATCATGCTCCTCAACGCCAACATGCTACTGTTCTCCGGCGTGGTGCCGTGGTTCGACATCCGCCTGAACGGAGAGAATGACGATCCCTTGAAGATGCGCATGGAGACCATCCTGGCCACTTGGGACGGCTGGGTGCAGGGCGTCCAGAGCATGGGCGAGTGGGGACACACTGCGAGCCGCGGTTCGATGATCAACCTCCTGACTACGTTCTCCATGGCAAACTGGGCCATCTCACCACACGACTTGGCGCAGTGGAAGGCAGCGCAATCCGCTGAACTCGCCGAGACCCGCGAGTTGTGGGGGATCTGGCGATCCTTCAAGTTGAATGGCGCGCAACGAATTCCGGGATTTGACTCCCAAGGACTGCTGAGAATGGAACAGCCCGGCTCCATCGTGAACGCGTTCGTCCGCGATGGGCGAGCATTGGTTATTATGGGTGTGCACGGGGCCAGGGGAGGCCGTAAGGAGGCGCTGCACATTCAGATTCCCGCAAAACTGGGTCTCGGAGAAGGCCTAAGGTATCAAATCATCGATCTCCGAAACAGCCGCTATCTGCGAAGCCGCCCGAGCGCGTTGGCCGAGCTGCACACGATTCCTGTGCGACTGGCCGCCGATCGGCCCCTCATCCTCTTGATCAGGCCCCAAGAAAAGGGGCCGAACCTCGTGTGGTTCCGCGGCGCCGACGACGTCACGGTCTCGTCGAAGACGCGTGTGCTCGAATGCAAGGTGAAATCCGTTCCTGGCTCGCCGGTCGAACTCTATCTAGACCCGGAAGGCTCGGAATTGGCGGCCGCTACCCCTGGTTTCGAGCGTGTCGCCGCCGGTGATTTTGTGGTCTTCGCAGGAACAGAGCCGGACGACGGCGTGGTGCGGTTGACGGTGAGCGGCCCAAAGACAGCGCGCTGACCCGGCGTCCAAGAACATTGTTGGTGGTTCAATGCCATGATTGCAGCCGAGGTGCCAGCGTGCGGGCCGATGACGATTGTGCCCTTGGCAGCCATCTCCACGGCTCCGCAGGAGAAACCCCGGAAGGCCGTGCCAGTGAGATAGCGTGGCGGAATCGGCTTGCGCGGAAGGTTTGCTACGGGAATGCCGAGCCGCTGCTTAGACTGAAATCATAAGCAAAGGTCAGTTGGTGGTCTATGCAAGCAAAAACGTTAGGTCTTCTTTTCGCCTTTTTGCCGGCGGCGCTCGCTTTCGATGGGGCGCCGCGCTATGACCGCTGGGAAGTGATCGGCCCGGGCGGCGGCGGCGGCATCTTCCTGCCGACCATCAGCCCTCATGACGCCAACCTCCTCCTAGTATCTTGCGACATGACCGGGGCGTACATCTCACACGACGGCGGCCGCTCCTGGCGGATGTTCAACCTGGGTGGGCCCATGGCTTTCTTCATCTTTGATCCTGTCGATCCGAAAATCATCTATGCCAAGACCGCTGCCGGTCCGCCGTCGATGAAACACGACCGGCCACCGAGTTCGTCTGCCCTGTTCCGCAGTGTCGACAGTGGGATTACCTGGCGCCGGGTGCGCACTGATTCCGATACTGGCGGATCCCTTTCCTCGCTGGCCGTCGATCCGGTGGACTCAAAGATTCTCTACGCTGCATTCCAAACGGATCGGGCGTACGCTTTTCAAGTCTCAACCGATTGGGGCAAGAACTGGAAAACCGTCACCGAATTGCCAGACGGGGCCGTGAAGATTTTCATCGATCCAATGTCCACCCCATCCGATCGCACGATCTACGTCATCGGGAACAGTTCGGTGATCGTCCGGAATCAAGGGGGAAGCTGGCGCATCGGCAAGCCCGTGCCCGGGTTGGAGGGACCGGGGGCCAACGGTCACGGGTTAGAGTCGCCGCTGGTTTCCGCGGGTTTCGACGATAGAGGCGGCAAGCCGGTAATCTACACGGTTGCGGGAGTTGGAGTCTTCGTCTCAGAGGACGGAGGACAGACCTGGCGCCGAGCTTCGTCGCCGCCGCTCTCCGCACCATTGGCGCCTGTAGCGGTGGCTACCAGTCTGCGACACCCGGACGTCGCCTATGTCTCCTACAACACGCCGCGCGGCCGCCCCGCGGCTGAGTCCTTCTTCGGTGTGGCGAAGACCGCCGATCGCGGACGTACCTGGAAGCTGGTTTGGAAGGAATCCACGACCAGCGCGCCTAATGTCCACGACTCCTGGATAAGTAAGCGCTTCGGACCGGGCTGGGGTGGGAACCCTTTTGACCTTGGTGTCGCTCCCAAGGATCCGGATATCTGTTACGGAACTGACGAAGGCCGAACCTTGCGCACCACCGATGGCGGCGCCACATGGGAGGGCGTGTATGCGAATCGGCTGCCCGATGGCACCTACACGACCACCGGTCTGGACGTCACCACCAGCTACGGTGTGCATTTCGACCCGTTCGACCCGAAACGAATGTTCATCTCCTACACTGATATCGCGCTGTTCCGAAGCGAGAACGGAGGCAAAAGCTGGATCAGCTCGACAACCGGAGTGCCGGACCGTTGGGTCAATACAACATACTGGATCGCCTTCGACCCAGAGGTGCGCGGACGCGTATGGGGCGCGATGAGCGCGGCGCACGACCTGCCGCGGCCGAAGATGTTCGGACACGGTTCATCTCCGACATCCTCTGAGGGAGGCGTCTGCCGCAGCGACGACGGAGCCAGGACCTGGAAGTGTTCGAGTCAGGGAATGCCCCCGACGGCCGTCACTCACATACTCCTCGATCCAGAAAGCCCGTCTAGCGCTCGTGAGCTCTACGCGACAGGCTTCGCACGAGGCGTTTTCAAATCTACCGACGGAGGCGACCACTGGGAGCTGAAAAACGGCGGCATCAGGGAAGAAGAACCCCTTGCATGGCGTCTGGTGCGAGACGCGAACGGCATTCTATATCTTGTGGTGGCACGCCGCAGTGACGATGGCAGTATAGGCGACGGCGACGGCGCGCTCTACCGGTCCGCGGACGGAGCCGATCATTGGACCCGCGTTGGGCTGCCTGAGGGCGTGAACGGTCCTCACGGTCTGGCGATAGATCCGAAGGACCCACAGCGCCTATACTTGGCTGCCTGGGGACGCCGCCCCCAGGAGCTCACCATCGGCGGCGGAATCTTCCTATCCACGAACGGCGGCACGGCCTGGCGGCAGGTGCTCGACAAAGACCAGCACGTTTACGACATCACCATCGATCCGCATGACCCCAGAATCCTATACGCCAGCGGATTCGAAGCTTCGGCGTGGCGATCGACCGATCGGGGCGAGAGCTGGCAACGGATCCGCGGCTTCAATTTCAAGTGGGGCCACCGCGTGATACCGGATCCGGTCGACCCAAGCAAGGTCTACATCACGACGTATGGCGGGAGCGTTTGGCATGGTCCCGCCGAAGGCGACTCCAACGCTCAGGAGGACATTGTCTCCTCGGCGGAATCATCCTCATCCGGGCCTGTTTACACTCTGGAAAACGGAATGTCGCGCGGTTTCCTGCCCCGCGCCCGCGGAACACGGTCACAGGGGCGAGGATTTTGGAATTATGAAAGACACGCGCCTGGTGGAGCGGACGGAGCTCCAGTTCCGGGCCGACATGTTCAACGTCTTCAACAAGGGGCCTCCGTCTCAGATCGGCACGTTTGGTCTGCGGGTAATTCAAATGGCCTTGCGGTTAAACTTCTGATCCCCGCTAAGGGCGGCAGAGCAGCGACGCAGGCGAACGGTGGACGGTTCGAGTCTTGGCCTCTTGGCGCCCATTCTGGATCGCCATTTTTCTCCTCGGCACCGTTGCCTGGGCGGTCGCAGGAATTGTCGTTGCGATATTGCTGCGCGCGGCTCGAGCTGACCCGCGCCGTTGTAATTTCAAACTCCCGAGAGAATCCGACGTGCGGGGTCCCGACAAGGTAGGCAGCTCATGGATACAAAACAGGAATGGTCACGAAGAGATTTTCTGCAAACACTGGGTTCAGGGGTTCCCACGTTGGCCTTGATTGCCCGGCAGACAAGAGCCGGTGCAGCCTGGACGGATGGCTCAGGGGGAACACCGGCGTCGGAAAAGTTCACATCCATCGACTTGAGCCGATACTTCAACGTCTCTCCCGCGCAGTTTGGTGAGCGAGACCAGACCAAAGAGTTGAGCGGCGAGTCTGCTCTAGATGGCTTAGTGCATACTCCCACTGGGTCGCAGAACTTTAGGGGCATCCCGTTTTTGCTTGGGGGCGCTGGTGCCAAAGAGAAATCCTGGCTGCTCTTGAGCAGCAATCCGGGGCAATCTTCAACGCAGAGTCTCGTTATCCCAGTAGGCTGTCAAGCTAGCTTCATTTGCCTTGCCGCGTTTTGTGATTGGGACAAAAACGAGACCCCGACTATTGGCACGGGCCCGGAGATGATGGAGAAAGTAGGTCAGCTTCTGGCAGAAGCGATCCTTGTTTACGAAGATGGGAGTGAGTTTGTTCTGCCCATCCGCCGTCGCTTCGAGGTGAACGAGCCTTCGGTTCCCTGGGGTCACTTGAGCTTTGCTTCCGAACCTCACATCCTGGACCGGCCGCGGAAACTGACTGAGCCGCTCGCCCGAGGCACAGAATGGGGAGAGCTTCAGCCTGGCGCCATCGACAATCATTACCCCAGTGGTTCTGATGGTCGCTCGCTCGGAATTGTTTGGATTTGCGCTTTGAAGAATCCCGAGCCCACACGGCAACTAACGAGCTTGCGGTTCAGATCGAAGTCCGCCGATCCGCTGATTATTTGCGGTCTGACTCTCTTCCACGGCCAGGAGAGTCCCCTGCGCTTCGAGCGCCTCACCCTTTACCGTCTATCCTTGCCAGAAGCCAGCGGAGGAGACCAGGAACGATGGCATGTCACGGTGGACATCGGGGTAGTCGCTCGAATTCATATACTTCAGGATTTCGACCGAGAAGCGTGGCTTTCGGCATCGAACAAGGGCTTGGGCGAGTCAGCTCGGTCCCCGCGAGGAGCTCGAAATCTTTTCGTCGAAGTCACGGCGGCCCCTGACGCGACCCTTTCGCTCTACGACTCGAAAAGCGGCCAGCGCTACGATTTTGAGTTGAGAAAGGCCGTCCCAGGGCGCGAAATGGAAGGGCAACCCGCCGGGGCCCGAATCGAAATCCTCGAGCGAGAAAAGGTCTGGCTGCACGGGGAGACTGTGGACGCGGCGACGCAGCGGCGCGTGCCGGTGCGCCTGGCGTTTCGTTCGAATGAGGGTCGCTACATAGCTCCTTACGGTCACCGCACGGAAATTAACGACGCCTGGTTTCAGGACTACGGCGCGGATGTCAAACTCATGGACACTTCTTTCGCATACGTAGATGGCACGTTTCAGGCGGAGCTGCCCGTTGGCGACTTGTACGTCGAGATGACAAAGGGGTTTGAGTACGAGGCTGTGCGAAGAAAATTGAAGATCGACGCCGGCCAGCGGGAACTGAAGTTGGAGATCGCCCGCTTTGCGGACCTGCGCTCGCAAGGGTGGGTGACAGCGGATACGCACGTACACTTTCTTTCGCCCACGACGGCAATCCTGGAGGGCCAAGCCGAGGGGTTGAACCTGATCAACCTCCTGGCGGCGCAATGGCGAGACTTGTTTACAAACGTGGGTGATCTTTCTGAAGGGTCACTGACCTCTCGTGATGGCGAAACCATGGTTTGGGTAGGTACCGAGAATCGTCAGCATATCCTCGGTCATTTGGCCCTGCTCGGCAGCCACGGTGACCCGGTCTTCCCCATGTCGGCTAGCGGCCCGGAGGAGAGCTATCTCGGCGATCCCCTCTGGACCAGTTTGGCCGAATGGGCGGACGCCTGCCGCAAGCGTGAGGGCCTCGTGGTGGGGGCGCACTTCCCTTATCCCACGGGCGAAATTGCTGCCGACATCGCTCTCGGGAAGATTGATGCTCTGGAGCTCTACCCGCGTGCCGATTACTTCAACGGTCTTCCGTACTTAGACTGGTATCGCTATTTGAATTGTGGTTACCGCCTGCCAGCGGTGGGCGGCACGGACAAGATGGGAGCCTACATGCCTGCCGGTGCAAATCGCACCTACGCGTATCTGGGGCAGAACCACTTCAGCTTCGATAACTGGGCCAAAGCCGTCCGCCTGGGAAACACCTTCGTGACATCAGGACCTCTTTTGTTCTTTCATGCCGAAGGTCATCCGCCGGGAAGCGAAATCACGCTTCCACCGGGAGGAGGGACCTTGGAAGTCCATGCCGAGGCCAAAAGTTTTGTTCCCATTCATCGCATGGATATCGTCTTGAACGGTCAGGTTGTGGCTTCGCGCGAGCACCGTGAGGGCGTCCGCGAAATGAGCTTGAAGGAAAAGGTCAGGGTGAAAGGCCCGGCATGGCTGGCCGCGCGCTGCGGTTCGCTTACGGGCTGCACCACCAGGTGGAACTTCAGAATCTCCGCACACACTTCGCCCGTCTATCTGTGCGTTGCGGGCCAAGAGCTTTTCTCGGCGCCGGTCGCTTCCTACATGCTTACGCTGATCGACGGCGCTCAAAGTTGGGTCGAAAGTCTGGCAATCCAGCCTGATCCCGAGCGGTTGGAGCGTGTCCGCAAGGTCTTTGAGCATGCCCGAGCGAAATTGCACAGTCGGCTCCACCAACATGGCATCGAACACTGAGCTGGTCAGAAACAATTCAACGAATCTTGCAAATGCCGTGATTTTCAGGAGCTCGGAGTAACCTTCATGTACCAGATAACCATGACTCCATAGCCCATTTCGACGCACACCTTCCCGGAAATAGCGGGCAACTTATCGATATCGGCGAATTACGAGATTGTGACGGTCGGAACGATAAAGCCCCAGAACGTAAAGAATGACAACCCCTTTTGTGGAATAGATGACTTGGCGGATGCGCAAGAGTGGTTCACGTTTTGACACACCCAAAAGTTCCGCCGTTCTTGGGTCCGGCATGGTGGCATCAACCTCTTCATCGGAATAACCCAGTTCCACGCCGTAGTCGCGCTGGCGTGTACATGGACGTCGGCGGAAAAGACGCCAAAGATGCGTGGATGTCGGCAAACTATCTGAAGACGCTACCTTACGTGGATAGTGACCGAATCGGCGTTTGGGGATTGAGCTACGGCGGATTCTTCACGCTGATTGCGATGACCGATCAACCCAAGTTGTTCCGCGCCGGTGTGGACGTGGCCGGCGTCGTCGATTATGTGATGTACTATTCCGATCCCTATCATGGCGATTGGACCGCAAGTCGCATCGGAACGCCGGAGCAGAATCCGAAAGTCTATGCGAACGCCTCACCGATTTCGCATATCGATCGCCTGGAACACCCATTGCTCGTACTTCACGGCACGTCCGACGTCAACGTCCCTTACCTCGAGTCCGTGTGGCTTATCGACGAAGCGCTCAAAAAGGGTAAAGGTGATCTCCTTTCATTCATGATGTATCCCGGCGAATTTCACTATTTTACCCGTGCACATGTTCTGCTGGACGCCTGGCACCGCGTGGACGACTTCTTTGCGTTTCATCTGCAGGGCAGGATAAAGCAGCCTCGCTGAGAACGTCTCAACGAGACTGTGGCGGGATCTTAGGGCGGCACTTATTCGCTCCCAGCAGTGATTCCTTAAGGTAGGGTTGGCATCAGCGCCAGCCCGTTTGTTTGCAGGAGTTTCCACTCCGGTTTCAGTTTGACGGCATTCTTGCAAATCCATCGTGTCTACGTCGCGGATGTTACTCCACACTGGATCGCCGAGAAGAATCGCTTCTGGTATCGCAAGGCCGGCATGAAGGGGACCGAATTTTTCCTGGTTGATCCCGCGCAGAACACCTTTAGCCCCGCATTTGATCACCAACGATTGGCGATTTCTCTTACAAAAGCGGCGAAACGCGAGGTTCTGCCAACAGAACTTCCGTTCGACACGTTTGACTACGCAAAAGACGCGAAGTCGATCTCGTTTCAAGTTGACGGCACTTCCTGGACCTGCCAGCTCGAAGACTATGAGTGCAAGAAGGGGCCTGAGCCAGTTGCGGCGCAGTTTGAAGAAGCCTCGCCGAACAAGGAATGGGTTGCCTATGTGAATGAGCACGACCTCTATCTTCGCTATGTTTCGACCGGGGAAATAATACGGCTAACGCATGATGGCGAGGCATCTTGGGACTATGCAACTGCCATTCCCTCGCTGCGGCCGATGATTGCACAAGGGACTCAGGACGTAAAGCAGCGGCCTGCGGTGTTCTGGTCACCGGATTCCTCAAAATTTGTCACCTACCGGATGGACACGCGAAATGCGGGGCGCTTCACGAACCTACAGTTCGTTCCGACAGGACAGCTTCGCCCCAAGGCATTCACCGTCGTCTACCCTTTGCCCGGAGAAGTGCTGCCCAAAGCCGAGCCGATCATCTTTGACGTGCAGAAGGCGAAGCGCATCGATGTGAAAACCGCACCCTTGGAGATTCAGTTTCAGGGCGGGCCGAGTTTCGAATGGTTTCCAAACAGCAAGACTTTTTATTACGAAGCAGACGAACGAGGCGAAAAGTCCATCGAGCTGCGTGCCGTAGACCCCGAGAACGGAGAGCAAAGGGTTGTGGTTCGAGAAAAGTCGGATCGTTACGTCGATCCGGGGGAGACCTTCTTCCGATTCCTTCACGACTCCGGAGAAGTCCTGTGGTCTTCCGAGCGGGACGGCTGGAACCATTTGTACCTCTACAATCAGAAGACGGGCGACCTGAAAAACCAGGTGACCCAGGGGCCATGGGTGGTCCGCCGCATCGTCGACGTCGACGAAAAATCCCGGCGCGTCTATTTTCTGGCAAACGGCCGCGAGAAAGGCGAAGATCCCTAT
>QHZC01000068.1:1522-2809 GCA_003224515.1 Acidobacteriota bacterium | reverse complement strand
AGGATTTCGAAGTGCGTGTGCTCGCGCTGCCGTCGATAGGCAATAAAAAGGCTGACCCCGATTTATTCATCCGCGAAATGGGGACGGAGGCTTACCTCAAACTGCTGAAGGAAGCGCCGCCGTATGTGGACTATCTGATTGCACGCGCGCGACAGATGGATTTGACCAGTGGAGAAGGAAAACGGCAGGCAGTGAATTTTCTGTTGCCTTACGTCCAGAAAATTCCCAATCGCATCTTGCGCTCCGAATGGGCAACCCGCATAGCGCAACAACTGCGACTGGATGAGCCAGTACTGCGTGCAGCACTCAGCAAAGCGGCAGCGGAGCGCCGAAGCGAGGTGAAAATACAGCCGCAACTCGTGGGACGCGCGGCCAAGCCGGTGGAACGGCGGCTGATTCGTATGCTTGCGGAGGCGGAAGGCTTCCGGCAGGAACTTGCCAAGCAGCTGCAAGATGCCCGTCTGTTCCACGGCCTGGAGACGGAGAAAATTTTTGCAGCGCTGGTGATCACCAGCCTGTCCGGCCAGCCGCTGCAGGCCACCGAAGTGGGGGCGGGACTGGAAGATCGTGACCGGCGGCTGCTCTTTGAGATTTTGTTCGAAGAAGCCAACGAGCCGACCTGGGAAGAGGCCATGAGTTGCATCGAGGCGCTGCAACATCGGCAGGCGGAGCGTGAGTTGGCCGACGTACAGCGCAGCATCGAGGCGAACCCGGCAGCACCGGAGCTTCGCGGGCTGCTGGAAAAGAAGCAGGAATTGATGCGGAGGCTGGCCGCGGCTCGGTGAAAGCCTCTTCTAGTCAAGCACTAGCTGTAGCGCTGCGTCGTCGAAAGATCCAGGCCGAAGTGGCTAAAAGCGCCGCAGGCAGCCAAATCCACAGGAACGCCCTCGGGAGGATGGCGAGACGGCGCCCCATGAAAAATCGCCCGATACCGATCGCTGACATTCGGATGGGAGTCCAGGGATGAAAATAACGGTGATTATCGAACGATGTGAAAAGGCAACTCCCAGACCGTCGTCCATCATGGCGTCCAACAAACTATGGCGGGCAGTGGCCTGAAAGAAATACATGCACATGGGAAGTCGGCCGAGGCCGGGCAGGACTCGCCGAAACCCTATGAACCTCACGGCGTTTGCCATGCGAGCGGCGAAGAGAAGTGCGTGGGTGAATCCCCGGTGCCCCCAGAAGTCACGGTAACGGATGCCGAATCGGAATCGATTACATCGAGATCGGGAACCACTGGGCAGAACGCGCCCATGACGCAAACTCGCTTTGGGTCTTCGGGCG
>QHZC01000068.1:0-1404 GCA_003224515.1 Acidobacteriota bacterium | reverse complement strand
TAGGGTTTCGCGAGTAACGGTTTTGCCGTTAAACGCATCTATATTAGGTGTATTTAGGGCCGGGCTCCAAAAGTGCGGGAGGCGGGCAACGCATGGAGCCAGCGGCGGGCAAGCGGCGCGGTGCAGAGTTATTCAAACAAAAATAACGAGCGATCTTCTGGGGAAATTCCCCCGTGGTTTGCGCCTGCGCGCTAGCCTGCGCGTGTCTCCACGAATGACAAGGGCCCCCGGTGTGCCCGGGAGTGCTTGGGATTACGGTCCAATAGCGGGAGGAATTTGTGGCAGCAGTAGGCCTTGAAGAGAAATATGATGCGGTACGCCAGCTCATTGCCGTGGGCAAAGAGCGCGGCTACCTGCTCTACGACGAAGTAAACGATTCGCTTCCGGCGGAGGTCCATTCCTCGGAAGAAATCGACGATCTGCTCACCACCTTCGAGCGCAACGGCATCGAAATTTATGAGGATCAGGCTTCGGCGAAGGCCGCGCGCGCGGTGGAAGTTTCCGCGGAGGCCGGCGAACATGAAGTCGTCGTCAAGGACGATGCGCACTCCGATGAAGGCAGCAGCGACCTCGACCTGACACCTGGTTCGCTGGAAAAGACAAACGATCCCGTCCGCATGTACCTGCGCGAGATGGGCACGGTGCCGCTGCTGACGCGCGAAGGCGAAGTCACCATCGCCAAACGCATCGAGCGCGGGCAACTTGTGGTGATGAAGTCGATCACGCGCTCACCGATCGTCATCAAGGAGTTGATCGCCGTTGGCGATGATTTGCGCAAGGGTGTGCGGTCCATCAAAGAGATCGTGCAGTTTGACGATGAAGAGCTGACCGAAGAAAAGATCGCCAATAAGGCCAAACAGACACTCAAGTACATCGACAAGATTGCGAAACTTTACGAGACGGCCCTGAAGCAGGCCGCGAAACTCGATAAGACACTGAAGTCGAAGAAAAGATCCTACATCCGCGCGAAGTGGGACGTGGCGCGGACGCGCGTGGAGATTTCCGTCGCCATTCGCGACATCGATTTCAATCCGTTTGAGAAAAAGCGGCTGATCGACAAAATGCGCGGCACAGTCGAGCGGCTGCAATCGCTGGAACGCGAAGCCGGTCGGTTGGAGCGCCGCGCAGATGTGGCCAAGGGCGACGTTGCGGCGGAGGCCCGCAAAGAACTGCGCACGCGCCGCACCGAGCTAAAAGACATCGAAGAAGCGAGCGAAGTGGGGCTCACCGAACTAAAGCGCACGCTGACGTTCATTCACCGTGGCGAAGCGGAAGCCGAACAAGCTAAAAAGGAATTAATCGAGGCCAACCTTCGGCTGGTTGTTTCGATCGCCAAGAAATATACCAACCGTGGATTGCAATTTCTCGACCTGATTCAGGAAGGCAACATCGGCTTGATGAAGG
>QHZC01000455.1 GCA_003224515.1 Acidobacteriota bacterium | reverse complement strand
TGCAAACATCGACGGCATAAAACTCATGGTGGCCGGCGCAGCCAATGGCTTCCAAATTGGCTTTCTTCAATCTGTAATCGTAGAAAGAGTTAAGATTATCCACGATGGTTAACCGAGAGCCCCGGCGCAGCAAGGCTTCGGCGAGATGCGAGCCAATGAATCCGGCGCCGCCGGTCAGCAGCACGCTCTGTCGTTGGTCACTCATTAAGATCCCTCCGAGACCGAAAAAACAATCGCTTGCCACATACTTACGGAAGCTTACTTCTGCGCAGCGCGGACTCGCGGTGGCGGCTCTAGCGCAGCGTAACTCGCTTGGTTAGGTCATTCCCACCACGAGAATGTATCGCCGTTCCCCCCCAGAACTTTTCCGCCTAGCTTCGTTGGAATTCAGAAGTGGTAACGCACAGAAACCTGGAGCTGGCGAGCGGGGTTAGCGGTGTTCGGTTGGCCAAATGTCGGCGAGGAGATGACGCCCTCGTAGTCCTTAAAGTTCACGTGGTTGAGAATGTTGAAAGCGTCCCAGGCGACCTCCAGGAAGTGCGCATGCTCCTTTTGCCTGATCCTCCAGCGTTTCGACAGACGCAAGTCAACGTTTGCGTAGCCCCCGCCGCGGCCGGCATTGCGCCAAAGGCCAGGGGGCCGGTCATTAAAGACCGTATCGTGATCATCATCGTTTCCCGTGGTGATGTTGTAGGGAAGGCCCGACCAAGCATTGACGATCCCCGACGCCTGGAAACCGAACCGCAAGGGATAGATGAGAACGACATTGAATCGGTGCCGGCGGTCGAGATCCGAGCGGCCCCAGTCTCCTTGCGGGTTGTAATTATTGGCCGGCGTGTCAAGGAAGCCACTGGTGTCGTCAAGAGTGCGGGAGAGCACATATTGAGCCATGATGTTCAGTTTGCGCAGCTGACCCTTATAGGTAAGGGCCAGGCTGTTGCTGCGCGAGGATGCGGAGGCCTCGAATTGATCGATGTTGACAAAATTGGGGTTGGGAGGGTTGGTGGTCCCGGGGAGCGGAGCGTTCAGGTTGCGCGTGCGGTAGAGGTCTACGCCGCGCACGGTGGAGAGCTCCAGGGTAATAAAATTCTGCCCACGCCCGACTTTGCGCTCAATCGCGAAACTGCCTTGCATGACATGCGGGAAGCGGATGCCCGGAGCAATCAGCGTGCTGCTAGGTATGCTCGCGGCCAGCGAGGTGCCCGGCTGGATCGCCTGAGGATAGGACGGACAGGATTGCGGGCAAGACAGAACGATTTGGTGGATGGCCGAGCCACCGTAAAGAAGGCTATCCTGCTCCATGAGGTAGGGCTGCCGGTCGTAGAAAATTCCGAAGCCCCCACGGAACACCGTGTGGCTGTGTCCAGGCGAATAGGCGAGAGCCAGACGCGGAGCAAAACTCTCGTAGTAGGAAACGTTAGATTGGAACTCATGGCGCAAGCCCAGCATGAGGGACAAGTCCGGCCGCAAGCGCATCTCGTCCTGGAAGAAGCTGAACACTTCGTGCTGATGGAAATAAACGATGGGGTTGCCGAAGTTCATCATGAACTCCGAGGGCCGGGGAGGCGTGTTCTGGAAATCCGCCAACTGGGAAAAAATGAACGTGCCTCCGAAATTCGAACTGTCTTGGGAGAAGAAGTATCTCAGCTTGGCCCCCAAGCCGAAGTGAAAGTTGTGCCGGCCATGAAGAACCGAAGCCACATCTTGCACATCGCCCAGTTTTTCAATCAGCGCGCGGTTCGTTTGGGCGCCGCCGAACTTGAAGGCGCCCAAGACCAGTACGGCATCCGCATCGGAGATGCTGGTGGTATTCTGGCGCTGCTGTCTGTAGGTGAAACGCACCTGGTTTAGAAGATTGGAGGAAGGTGTCGCCGTTTCGAGGATCTTAGCCTCATTTTCGTGGGCGAAGACGTCGGTTGCGCGGTCCGGAAGATTGAGGCCGCCAATGCCTTGGTTGTCTAACTTGTTGTTCTTGAATTTGTAGAGCAGAGTCACTTTGTGAGCGCGGCTCAATTGTCGGTCGATTCTGCCGAACAAGTAGGCTCGGTGCTCCGGAACCCTGACGTTCTCTACCAACGTTCCTGCTGGTGTAGTGGCGTGAACAATCGCACTGTTGTTGAAGAAATGGTAGCGTCCCGCGAGCAAGAAGGTGGTCTGATGGCCAAGGGGGCCATCGAATTCCGCCTCGCCGATTTCGCGTTGCTGAAGCGGCCGGTCCTCCGCCAGAGCATTACGGGCATCCAGCGCGGAATTGCGGAACAGGGCCAGGAGGTTGCCCCGGTAACGACTGTGAACGCCGCGTCTGGTGGTGACTTCCAGGCGCCCCTTACCGGGGCGGCCGAATTCGGCGGAATACGGATTCTGGTCCACCGTCACGCCTTTCACCCCCGAGGTAGGCAGATCGAGAGAGCTGGTCTCCACGCCATCCACAACGATGGTCGGTCCGCTGGCGCCGACAACGGCCGGGTGGAGAAACAAAGAAGGGACGATTAATGGGTCGGCGTCGCGCGTCGGCAAATTCATCACCGCGTGCTCGTTGAATTGAGCCTGGCTGGGATTCTCTTCCGCGACGAGGATGGATTGTCCACTCACCGTCACTTTCTCGGCGACCTGGGAAATTTTCAGCTTCATGCGAATGCGCGGTAGCGGCGCAGCGGCGACCACGACGGACTTTTCCACCGGATCGAAACCGATAACGTTGGCGCGCAACACGTAGTTCCCCGGAGGCACTTTCG
>QHZC01000059.1 GCA_003224515.1 Acidobacteriota bacterium | reverse complement strand
GCTTCTGAATCGCGGGGATGTCCACGGTCAGGTTGGGCGCGCCGTTGGCAAAAGGCACACCGCTGGTCACGGAGGCCCAGGCGTACAGCATCGAGGGCGCGATCGCCGGATGATTGGACTTCATCGCCTCGACGAACTTTTCCGGCGTCGAGTGCACGTCCTCGGGCTTGACGAAGGTTTCGGTCGAACCACACCAGCAGGTTACCAGCCGCGAAGCGCGCGAAGTCTTGCGGAAGTTGACGATGTCTTCCTTGATCTGCAGCGCCAGCTCATACTTGTTTTTGCCCTTCTTGATATTGGGGCCGTCGATCAGCTTCACGAAATCGTGGTCGAACGCCGCCTTCATAGGCTTGATGGCGGAAAGAAAGGGCTTCACCTTTTCCAAGTCCTGGGGATTCAAGACGCCCGCATTGGCCGCGGACTGGTAAGCGTTGTCCTTGAAAATATCCCAGCCACCAAAGGTAAGGTGCTGTAGCTCGGCGAGAGGGACGAACTTCTTGATGAGCGGCGAACGTGCGTCCGTGCGTTTGCCCAGCCGAATCGTGCCCATCTGTGTGAGCGACCCCACGGGCTGCGACTTGCCTTTGCGGACGAGCTCGACCCCGGCCATGAAGGTCGTGCTGACAGCGCCCATGCCCGGAAGCAGTACTCCCAGTTTTCCCTTGGCGGGCGCGATTTTGGAAGGCTTTTCCATGCCGCTCCTTTTATTGAACGATCGCCATGCGATCGGCAGAAAAAATGAACTTAGAAAAAGAATTGCCGCAACGGAAGTGTGCCAGGCCCCCAAACAAACCAGTAATGATGAGGGAAGACCTCAGAATTTGCAAATGGGCGCGAAAGAAAATCGCAGCGTTACCGCCATAGAACCGGAGGTCCGCTTCGCAAATAAGCCGTCCGGCCGCTGTAGTCATTCAGGACAATCGCGTATCGATTAGGGATTACCAGGAGCCGCCACCAGAGTTATAGTGAGAGAAATGATCGAGAGGGCCTGCGCCCTGAAGGAGTCTCGAATGAAGCTCAAAAATCGCTGTGGGGTAGTCGTCATCACCATGATCATCCTCGGCATTGGCACCCTTTTTAGCACTGGAATGGGTGCCCAGGAGGAAGGCTGGCAGATCATGCGCGCTGACTATGGCTTCAAGAATCGGCGCAATGACGTCACCGATATTCTCAAGGACCTCATCGGACGGGGCGGCGTAAACGGCAGGGTCGCGGTCACCAATCAAACCATGGGCGGCGATCCCGCGGTCGGAAAAGAGAAGTCCTTGCACATCATGGCAAGGAACCGCAAGCATGAGGGGGGCTTCGTCGAGCGCGAGTTCGACTATAACGAGGGGGGCTTCGTCGACGTGCGGCCATTTGCCGTTCGCCGCGATGACTGGGACGATCGTCCGGGGAACAATGGCGACCGGGATCGCGACCGGAATGACTGGAACGTCTTTCGCATTGTTCGCGCCTACTATGGTGTGCAGGGAAGAACCGTCAATGTCACGGATTTATTGCGCAGCCATGCACGCGACGGAATGCTGAATCTGGTTGTGACCAATAGTGTTTTGGGTGGGGATCCTGCTGTTGGCGCAGACAAGATTTTGATTGTCATCTATCGCTATCAAGGCAACGAAGCAGCTACATTCGTCCGTGAAGGGAACACGCTGACGATTCCGTAGTGTTTAACCGCCGAGCCGAACCCCGCGGACGCCCTTCGCAATCAACCATCCTCATTTGCAGTGGTGTCTTCGCGGCACATGCCGCGTCTACGCGTAACCTGATGATCGATCGCCGTTGCCTTTCTAAGGAACCACGGTGTGGCTTGCCAGGTCCACTACCACGGTATCGGTCATTCTAAAAGTCGTTGGATCGGGAGTGGGAGTTCCATTCTCGTTGAACACGGGCTCGCCAAACATGGGTTGGGGAAGCGGGGTTTTCGCTTTTCTTGGCATGGGGAGGGCACTCCCTGGAGACAGTCGAGACGCCTTGGTGGGGTTACCTGGCGTGTGACATTACACCCGCGCTTCTACGTCAAGACTGCAGGGTAGTGCGGTGAAAGCGAGTTTCGTTTCGTGCTCACAGCCAGAATGCAAACGAAAGAGCGGCCGTCAGGATCGCTTTGGATAGCGGCGCAGCTCCAGAATCAGATAGGCGACCACGGCGAGATTGATCACCAGTGCCACGCCTTTGCCGAGGTTGGCGTGTTTGGCGAGTTCATAGACTTCGAGCGGGAGCAGGGAAGCAGTCGTAATGATCGTGAGATACTCGGCCCAGCGCCTGCCCAGTGCCAGGCCAACGCCTTCGGCCAGAAAAACCACTGAATAAATAAACGTGCCTACGCTGAGTTCTTTCAATCGGCGGTCGTCCACGATCGACAATTTCAGAAGAAGCAGCTGAATATAGTGACTGTGGGGATCTACCTGAAAAATGTTGATCCAGTGCTCGACCGCCGCCGCGACATCCTTGTGAAGAAGTTTGAGCGCACCGATACCCAGTGCAAGCAGCGCCAGGCTTTTCAAGAGTTTGAAGGCGGCGATCAAACGCAGGCCACGGCCGTGGGATCTTCTTTCAGCCATTTTTTCCGGCCACGATTGTATCTCAAGAAGCAGGCATACCCTGCTGTGTGCGGAGAACGGGGTATTTCGTTTCGGACTAGTGCGCCTGTTGGCGTAGGATTCCTAGCGCCATTTCTTCAACTGCGGCCAAATATCGGCCAGCGACCCGAATTTTGCGCCGCGGCAAATAAAGACAGGAATCTCGCGCTCCATCGCGTAGGGATTGTCGGAGGATTTGCCCACGTATTCGACGTGTTCGAAATAGCTTTCAAGGGTTTCTCTGGAATCGTCGAGCACGATCAGACAGTTCCCTGAATAGCCGCGCGGACCCCACAGAAAATAGGTCTGGTGGCCGCTGAGAGCTGGAGGCAACCCGTAGCGCCGTCCCAGAAAGTCGATGGCACCCGCCTGCCCGTAATTTTGCGCCAAGATGCCGCAGCCCGGCCGTTCCTCGGAAGACAGCCGGCTGTAAGCCTGATTCACAATGGTCACCATCTCGTCCCATCCGAACTCATCGGCGAAGTGTTGCGGGAGGATCGCGCGCATGTGGCTGTGCTCGCTACGAGGTACTTTGAAAGGCAGATGATCCATGTATGAAATGAATTGATCAACAGGGAGCACCGGCATGACAACCGGTGCAAGCCAGGCTCCGCCTGCAAGAATCAGCGCAACGAGTACGGGCTTCAACCAGACTTGACGCGACCGGGCGATATAACTCTCGATCACCATCGCTCCGGCTGCCAGGTAGACCGGGTAGATTGGCCCGAGATAGTAGTTCTTTCCCTTGAGCACGACGAATACCGTAAAGGCGGCTAGATAACACCAGCCAAGGAACCGGTAAGGCTTCAGCCGGGCGGAAAAGAGAAAGGCCAGCAACCCGGTGATCCAGATGGGCGCGAAGAGCGGGTGAATGATTAGAACCTGCTGGGCGAAATACGCAGCGGGAGAAAGGACCACGTCGCGGCCGTCGGCCTTGATGTTATGCATGAGCTCCACAAAGGGCCAGTGATTCTGAACATTCCAGACAAAGTTTGGAAGAAAAATCAGAAAGGCGAGCGCTCCACCGAGCCAGATCCAATTCCTGGTAAAAACGCGGCGCTGTTCGGTCAGCAACAGTCCAACCACGATCGCAAAGCCAAGCACGGCAACCGAGTATTTCTCTTCGAGACCAACGCCTGCCGCGACGCCCAACCACAGCCAATAGCGAGGATCGTCGCGCTTGATCGCCAAGATGGCAAAATAAACGCAGCCCATCCACAGCAGAGGCTCGAGGCAATTGGTGGTCATGACGCTGCCGTCGTTGAGATAGACGGGTACAGCGATGAACGCCAAAGCCGAAAGCAAAAGCGCGAACCGCCGGCCACCGAGTTCTCGAGCGATCATGGCCGTCAAAATGACGGCAGCCGAGGTTGCCAGCGCCGGAACAATCCGAATACTGCGAAGCGAGTCACCCAGAACGAGGCGGGAGATCTTGATGAGGAACGGCACCACGGGAGGCTGGTCCACGTAGCCCCAGGCAAGATGATCTCCACAGGCCATGTAGTCGAATTCATCGCGGAAGTAACCATACTGACTGTTGAAGTAGAGATGCAGCAAGAAGTTCGCGAAGGCGAGAAGTAGGACGACGGGCATGCCATCCGCAGGAAAGGATCGTCTTTCGTTGTTGACAACGGGCGCTTGATCAACGGTAGTTTTCATTTGGGTATCTGTAGTTACGCAAGGGTGATGAAAACCTTTCGCTTGTTCGATTTCTTCAGGGCAGCGTGAAAGCGATTACGTAGTCGCCTTGCTTCGTGCCCAGTTTGCCGTGGCCACCCGCAGCGATAACCAGAAACTGTTTGAGCGCGTAGGTCATGGGAGTGGCCTTGGCCGCCGGCCGGAAGCTGGTATTTCCAGAGCTCCTTGCCGGTCTCGGAGTCGAGCGCGCGCAGGTAGTTATCCATAGCGGCGGCAGTGAACACAAGGCCGCCCGCGCTCACCATGGGCCCGCCGAGAGTGATCGTACCCGTGTTCATCCCCGGAACCCAGCTTCCCAGCGGGACATCCCAGACTTTTCCCCCGAGAAAAGATCGACTGCGGCGACTGTGCCCCAAGGCGGCGCGTTGCACGGGAGTCCGCTCGGCGAGCTGCCAAAGGTAGCGCCACAACTTTATATTCACTGTGGAACCACGGCAACAACTCGCGGATGGCGTCGAGCCGGACCAGCGTTGTGAAGGGCACCGGCGGGAAGAGTTCCTGCAAGGTGAACAGGGTGACCGTCAATAGGAAGCACTGACTCTCGCTAATGAGCAAGAATCAGTGGCGACGCCTGTTGGAGAAATCGATGGAACTAATAAACGTGACCGAAACGAGAACGATTAGGGCGGCAAGAAGAACGAAGACAATCACCGTGGTCTCCTGAGGACTTGGAGTAGGGAATTGCAAGCGGGACTCCAAAAATACGTTGTTTGTTTTCAAGGGGTTACAATAGTGGGTGTGAAGAGAAGTCGTCAAAAACGGACACCCGCGGGTGCTATTTCACAGCAATTAAGTACCGGACTAGGGTAGGGTAACGCTTTTCGTTTCTGCTTTCGCGGGGCAACTCGCCTTAGCTTTTGCTGAGCCGGATCGACCCATCACCCGTGTGTATGGTCAGAGGCTGGCCGCCGCCGTTCATTTTGCCGTGAATCTGCGAATTGCTGAAGGTTCCTTCCACGGTGACGGGGATGCCCAAGCTGATGTGGCCGTCGCCGGTGCTGGCATCGATATTCGTCTGGAAATCGGACGGGAGCACGAGGTCCACGCTACCGTCACCGGTTCGAATCGTCCAGCTCGAAGCCATCTTGGAACCTGGCAGAACGCGCGTGTCCACGCTGCCGTCGCCCGTCTTGACGTTGAGTGCATCGAAACGGCCGGCGATGCGGATATGTCCATCGCCTGAGTCTGCTTCCACTTTGCCATCCAGGTCGCGGGCTTCTATGGAGCCGTCTCCCGTGCGCAGGCGCATGTCCCCTTTGAGGTTCTCAACGGTAATGCTGCCATCGTTGGTGTGGAGATCGATGGTGCCGCTTAGCGAGTTGGCTTTCACCGACCCATCGCCGGTATGCACGTTTACGGTCCCATTGATGGATTCGGCCTGAACCGATCCGTCGGCGGTTTCCACCTGGAGATCAGCCTCGCGAGGCATGCGGACTTCAATGTGCAGGTGCCGCGAATTATGGCCAAAAGAGAAGCCCCAATGCCCCGTGACGCGCGCCGTCAACTCTACCTTGTCGCCGTCTTGGCGGGAGTCGACGAGGAGGTTCTTTCCCAATTCTGACCCGTACGCTACCATCATTGGTTTCCACACGCACATTCGCGCGTCCCGACACAACAAAAGACTTGGTGACGTCTTCCGATCGAGCCGCGACTGCGGCAATAGTCAAAAGCGCCGCACACGCCATTCCCAGCCGGATACTGACCGAACGATCGCGAAGCGGTTTCATGTTCAATACCCTCCGTAAAATGACGTACTGACACAATATACGGCAATCCGGGTAGATATGTTCCCTACTGGCCCGTTCCGCCCTGCCGCGAAAGGATGGGAATAGACAAGCCCCGAGACTGAGACCGGTGCTAATGGGACGGTGTCGCCCGACCGCGTCGTCACTTTGCGAATTCAGGCTGCTGCTCGACTACGGACCAAGAAGGCGGGCGAGACCCTTCGCGGATAGCTGCGAATCGTCACGGGTAGGGGCGCGTTAGTGTTGGCCTTTGGCAGCGTGTTTCTTGCCGGCGCCACCGGGCTTAGGGCGGAGCTTCTCCAGGAATTGCTCTATCGGCAGGGTATTCATGACATCCTTCTTCTCGAGCCAGCCTCGGCGGGCCATGGTGACGCCATGGCGGATAAAGGCGAGGTTGGCGGTGTTGTGGGAGTCGGTCGAGATCACCACCATGACGCCGTGCTCCTTGCACATGCGGAGATAGACGTCTTTCAGGTCGAGGCGATCCGGGTAGGAGTTGCACTCCATGGCGACGCCGTGCTTAGCGCAGGCCCCCAGGACCTTTTCCATGTCGTAATCGATAGGATCGCGCCTGAGCAGCAGGCGGCCAGTGGGATGCGCGATGATCTGGGTGTGGGGGTTTTCGATGGCGGCGAGCATGCGCTCCGTCATGGCGGCGCGGTCGACGTTGAAATAAGAGTGGATCGAGCAGACCACTACGTCGAGCTGCGCAAGGATTTCATCGGAGTAGTCGAGCGATCCGTCCTTGAGGATGTCCACTTCCGACCCTGCCAGGACGCGAATGCCTAGGTCTTTGTCGTTGGCGGCACGAATTTTCTTGATGTGCGCGGCCATGCGCTTTTCGTCTAGGCCGTTGGCGACCGTGACGGCTTTCGAGTGGTCGGTGATGGCGATGTACTGGTGGCCCAGCTCACGCGCGGCTTCAGCCATTTCTTCAATCGAATTCTTCCCGTCGCTGGCCGTCGTGTGCATCTGCAGGTCGCCCTTCATGTCTTTCAGGGTGAGTAGATGAGGAAGCTTGTGGTTTTCAGCGGCGACGATTTCCCCTGTGTTTTCCCGCAGTTCGGCCGGGATGAAATCCAGCTTTAGTTTCGAGTAGATCTCCTCTTCGCTGCGCCCGGCGACGCGCTTTTCACCCTTCAGAGTAGCCAAGGCATATTCGTTGAGGGTGAGCCCCATGTCGTTGGCGCGCCCGCGGAGGGCCACGTTGTGCTCTTTCGAGCCGGTAAAATAAAGCAGGGCAGCGCCGAAGTTTTCTTTTTCGAGCAGGCGGACGTCGACTTGCAATCCGTTTTCCAGCGTGAAGCTGACCTTGTTTTCTCCATGAGCTAGCGTTTGATCGATGCCGGGAAACACAAGAATGTGCTTGGCGAGCGCGTCCACGTGCTTCTGCGACGTGTGGCCATTGGAGAGGGTGACAAGGAGGTCGAGGTCGCCGACCGTCTCTTTGCCACGGCGCAACGAGCCCGCGGGGGTGACGGACTCGACGGCCTTGCCCGCCTTCTCTATATGTGAAATAACCGCGGCCGCCGCGGCTTCGGCGGTGTGAATGTGAAAACGTCCGCTGGATTTCTTGAAGACTTCCACCGCTTTAAGAATGTTTTGTTCGCTCTTTTCGCCAAAGCCGGGAAGATCCTGGAGTTTTCCCTCTTTTGCCATTCTCTCCACGTCGGCGACGGTGCCGGCTTTAAAGTTGGACCACAGGAAGGCGACCTTCTTCGGCCCAAGCGACTGGAGTTGCAGCAGATCCAGAATCGACGCCGGATATTTCTTGAGGAGCTTCTTGCGCAGCGCGTAGTCGCCGGTCTTAACGATTTCCTGCAGATGCTCGACCATGCGCTCTCCGATTCCCGGGAGTTCTTTGAGCTTTTCCGGTTCCTTGACCAGTTGTTCGATGGATTCGGGCAGGGCGTCGATCAGTTCGGCGGCTTTCTCGTAGCTGCGGTATCGGCCGATAATGGCGCCGTCGATTTCCAGAAGGTGCGCGGTTTCACGGAGGATGCGGGCGATCTGTTTGTTGTCCATGGCGGAATGATTATAGACCCGGGAAGAGGAAATTAATGAAGTCCAGGAAGTTACCGAGGCAAGGCTCAGAAATCATTCGGATCGCTTCTTGATACCGCTGGTTCCTGGCGGGCTATTCCTTTATTTTATTGCCTGCTCTAGCACTTTTACCTCCCCAAAATAGAAAAGGCCGGCAGGGGGGCGCTCCCTGCCGGCCGAATAATTGCCTACTGCTTCAGCCACCGGCCTTTGAGACGTTGGCCGCTTGGGGACCTTTCGGTCCCTGAACAATTTCGAATTCGACCGGGTCTCCTTCTTGCAAGGTGCGATAACCATCACCGACGATGGCGGAATAATGTACGAAAACGTCTGGGCCATCATCGCGCCCGATGAAGCCATATC
>QHZC01000452.1:3212-6852 GCA_003224515.1 Acidobacteriota bacterium | reverse complement strand
GAAATCGTCAATGAAATAGCGCCCGTAGAGATTGTGCTTGCTGTTCAACACGTAGTCTATGCGGCCGATTTCCTGATTTTCGTTATCAATCGCAGGCAAAACATAGTTCAATAACCCGCAAGGATCCGTAGAAATAGGAACGTACCCACTACTGAATACTTTAAGCGACGCCGGATCAAAGGAGCTCGGGCTAACCTGGTTTCCCACGAACGGTGCTTTCAAGGTCTTACCCGTCGTTGTTCCGGTGCAGCCGGGGGATGCCAGGGCGGTGAAATCGCCCGCCAGCGCGGCTGGCGTCGCGGTGTGCGTACTGGCACCCGCTGCGGAGTGCTGACGCGTGCCCTGATAACCCGCAAAGTAGAAGAGCTTGTCCCTAATGATCTTCCCGCCGACTACGCCGCCAAACTGATTCCGCAGCAGATTGTCCCGGTTGGCACCGCTTGCGGTGAGAAAAGAATGTGGCGCAGCGTTAAACACGCCGCCGCGGTAGAACTCAAATACGCTGCCGTGAAAACTGTTTGTACCGGTCTTCGTAACCAGATTCACCACACCGCCCGGGTGCAATCCGTTTCGCGCCGGCAGCGAGCTGGTCTCCACGCTGAATTCCTGCAGCGCGTCGGGAAAAGGAAAGGGCAGGTTGACGTTCGAAAACGTATCATTGTTGTCCCCACCGTCGAGCAAGTAGTTCGTTCCATTGGCTTGCCCGCCCGCCACGGAGATCGTGACCGAGCTATAGAAGTTTTTGCTGCCGGTTTCGTCGCCTCCGGGTGCGGACATCGATGCGCCCGAAATCAGCACGAGCTGTGTTACGTAGCGCCCATTTAAGGGAAGTGCGGAGATGCGCTGCGATTCCACCACATTGGAAACCGAAGCGTTCTCGGTTTGGATCAAGACCGTAGCGGCCTTCACTTCCACCGTTTCCGAGACCGCGCCAACCGCGAGAACTGCATTCAGACTTACGTGGTCGTTTACCTGCAGCACAATTCCCGTTTGGCTGTAGCTCTTAAAGCCCTCTTTCTTGACCTCAAGCTGGTAGGGCCCAACTGGCAGGCCGGGCAGAACGTACTGTCCTTGTTCATCGGTGGCCGCCGTGTGCTCGATGTTTCGCAGGGTCTCGAGCATTTTGACCGCCGCTCCCGCCACTGCGGCTCCCGTGCCGTCGGTGACTCGCCCGGACACCTGAGCGACCTTTACCTGCTGCGCCGCAGCATTCGAGGACAAAAGGACAAGAAACGCGGCGCACCCAGCCACACAAACCGTTCTGAACAAAGTTGTACTGGACATTTCTGAGCTCCTTCTGTCCGGCTGCAGTCTCCTGTTCTAGCTGCCTCTCAGGCGTCGTTACGGTTACGTTGCGAAATCCGAGGCTGAGGGCAACAAAGAAACAACATTATGATGCGTTGCATGTTTCACTCCTTCTACTATCCGCAATCCCGGACGCACCCTTCAACGTGGCAACGCAAGGTAGTTGCCGTAACCAACGATCACCGTGGACCCAACGAGCAAGGCAAGAGCCATGAAGAGCGACCAACCTGCCCGGACTCCCGCACCTTTCCACTCCTTCAACCCTATTCCCCAGAGGCTACTGAAGATGATGATGCTGGCCATGTGCAGCGTCCAACTGGAGAACCTGTATTTGCCCATCTGGGTTTCGCCCATAGTGTAGAAAAAAAATTGGAAATACCATGTTGTTCCGGCCAAAGCACAGAGCAGATAGTTCGCCAGCATCGGGGCTTGCACCGGATCTTGATTCTTTTTGGGAAATTCGGCCATGAGAAGCGCGGACCCTTGTTCGAGATCTCTTTGTGTTGATGAAGGCGAGTGCTCGACTACTTTTCGGCCAGGAGCATCGATGATCGTTTCTTGTTGTTTGGTTGGGTCAAGTGGCTGCGACAGTGAGCGGAAATACTGGTGTCCGGTCTTGTTCCGGACATTGAGGACCACACACCAGATGAAATTCGTGGTGAAGCCACCAATTAGAATCACAACCAATACCGGCAGCCCCTGCCAAAGAACTGGCGTGCCATGCTTCAAGGTGAGCGATTTGATGGGATCTCCGGCCGCCAACCCGTAGGCGAAACAGGCGCTCATGACCCCGGATAGCGTGGCTACAGCAACTCCCTTTCTCAGGTCAAATTCCTTGATTGCGGCCTGTCGCTGCTCAGGAGACATGGCCCGTTCTTTGTAAACACCTGCCAATCCGGCAAGAGCGATGCCGACCAGGCAGACTACAATGCCAAAGAGAATCACTCGCCCGGAGTTTGTCCCCACGACTTGGGTCATGAACTCACCACGAAAAATCGGCGGCATCAGCGTCCCAAAGGCAGCACAGAGTCCAAGGACAACCGCCATACCGAGCGACAGCCCCAAGTATCGCATCGTCAACCCGAACGTCAGGCCTCCGATTCCCCAGAGCAGGCCGAAGAAGAAAGTCCAGAAGAGCGTCATTTTGGGAGTCTCGGATAGAACTGCTCCCAGATCTTTCGTGATCAGCAGACCCAGGAACCAGGGAGCAATGATCCAGCTGAAAACGCCACCCGCGAGCCAAAAAGTTTCCCACGCCCAATGCTTCACGCCCCGATAAGGCACATAGAAGCTGCCGGACGCAAGACCACCGAGCCAGTGCAGAAACACCCCAAGAGCGGGGTTTGGGGTCATGTGCTCCTCATGGGCGGACTACAAATGGAACACTTCTTCTAACGGAACCATCACACGATCTGGCAAGACATCCTCGGGCTGCACGAAAAAGCCAGCCATTTCACGTTGCCAGCGCTCATTTACTTCTCGTTTGGCCATCTCCGCACGGGCACGGTTGAAATCAGCCGTTTCCAAATAGCCGACGAGTAGTCCGTCAGGCCGAAGGAATAGCGAATAATTGTTCCAACCGGATTCGCGCAATGCGGCCTGCATCTCCGGCCAAACAGCACGATGGCGTTGTTTGTACTCCTCCAGACGATCTGGTTTCACCCGCAGCAGAAAACATACGCGCTCCATGAGGTCCTCGTCTATCGTAAGAATGCTTCGGGCAAGCCACCATCCACAGGGATCACATGACCCGTGGTCTTCGCGCTTTGATCGCTTGTCAACCACACGATCGCATTTCCACAGTCCCGAGGAAGAACCAGTTGCTTCGTCAATGTACGCTCGGCATAGAACTCCGCCAGTTTTGCGCGCAGATCTTCCGTTGGTGAACCTGGCCCGCATCGCTGAACTTTTCTTCGGGAGTCGTCGCTGCACACGCCTGAGTAAATTTCCCAGAGCGAGTGCCTGTATTTGCGAACCTTGTCTGTTTCCGGTGATCGCATAGGATTCGACGAAGCGTACATTTCTGCCGCGGTCCAAGTCACGATATTTCTTTCCCAAGGGCGGCGTTTCGCAGTGGCACAACGTTGAATTTGCCTTTCTCTCTCTCAAAACCGAAAATGAGAATCCTTGAATAAATCCTTTTCTCGTCGTGAGTTCATTGCCGGTGCTACCACGAGTTTTGTGGCTTTACTAAGCCGAACACCTTGGACCTTGTGTCTACGGCGGATTGTGGGTGGGCAAAGACTCGCACATCCCAAATATCAGCGGGTATCGCAAGCAGGCTATCGAATATCTTCGCGAATCTCATTCGAGGAACAAACCGGCGATTCGACTA
>QHZC01000452.1:0-3171 GCA_003224515.1 Acidobacteriota bacterium | reverse complement strand
AGGTCGACGCTGCCTTGGCAATGAGTTGTCCGCGTTCGTCTGAGATCTCGCACTCGAGGTAGCCCAGACTGCGCCCGCGGCGCACCACTTTACCCTCGGCCTTCAGACAAGCCTCCCAGACGGGCCGGAAGAAATTGATCTTCAATTCCACGGTTGTAAAGGATTCCTCCGGCGCGAGTGTGCTTGCAAACGCCATCCCCATCGCGGCGTCAGCAATGTCGCAAAGAATCCCGCCGTGCAGCGTGCCCATCGGATTTGCGTGCTGTGGTCCGGCGGCCAACGTGACTGTTGCTCGTCCATCAGCGACCTCTTTTGCTTCAAATCCAATCAGACGGGCCACCGGCACGTCGTTGGTCTTCACCCGGGTCCTAAAGTCGGATTTCAAGGGAATCTGTGGAGTACTCATGACTTTTCCGCCCGGGTCTTCGATTCCTTGGCGCGAATGCTCGTTTCCAGATATTCCTCCAGATGACGGCAGGCAAAATCGAGGGCGTCGTTCCTGCGTTGCAGCCGGCTCACCATCAAACCCCCTTCGAGGGTACTGACAATCAGCCTTGCCAATTCCGCAGAATCGATGGCGGAGTGGACCTCACCCCTTTGCTTCCCTTCCTCGGCAATGGATTGAAGCCGGTCAAGCCAGTAATCGAGCGCCCGACGGGCTTTCCTCCGCAACTGTGGATGCCCGTCATCTGAATCGATGGCCGTGTTGAGCAGTGGACATCCTCCCGGTACAAGTCCCGCGCGCCGGTTCCGAAAGTTCCGGACGAACAGTTTCAGGCGATCCATGGTATTCGGGATGTCCTGCGTTCCCTCAAACCGCGCATCTATCGCCAACTTCCAGGCATAGTCGAAGGCCTCCGCCGCAAGTTGTTGCTTGCTTTTAAAATGCCGGTAGATCCCACCTTTTTCTAGCCCTGTCGCTCGCATGAGTTCGGAGAGGGCGGCGCCGACATACCCTCTCTGATTAAAGATGGGCGCCGTCTTGCGAATGATTTCCTGCCGGGTTCGCTCGCCTTTGCGCATATCTGCCCTCCCGCCATACCGGCTCTGCGACCAACTGGTCGCTAATTGCATTGTACCAGATATTAGATGCGACCGAACGGTCTCTTTCTTCATCAAAACAGCCAGGTATCGCCATGAGTACTGCGGCAGCTTCCATTTCCGTTCCCAATGTGGCCGCAACACGGCCCGGGATCAATCCGGCCGTCACGAACGTTTACTATTTCCTTTTTGGCTTTGCTCTGTTCGGTCCTACCGTGTTGATCCCCCAGATGCTCCAGAGCTTGTACGGCTACACCGCTACCGATGCAGGGCTCGTTCTTGGACCGGGAGCATTCGTCATCGTGGCTTTGGCTCCGCTGATCGTGAAGATCCTTCCACGTGTGGGCATCAAGCCGCTGATTTTCACGGGGTACGTCATCTTCGCCATTGCCATGTGGCATTACGCCAGCATTGATCTAGGCACGGATTACAAACATGTAGCTATCGCCCGGGCCATTCAGGGATTTGGGATTGCCCCACTGTTTGTGCCGGTAAGTCAGACTGGCCTATTCCTTCTTGCCGAAGAATAAGAACAACAAAGCTTCGAGTCTTACCAATCTGTTCCGCAACCAGGGGGGAGCGTTGGCATCGCGTTCGTTACAACCGTTCTCGCGCGGCGAACGCAGTATCACCAGTCCGTTCTGGTTGCTCACGCCACTCCATTCCAGCAGCGCTATCAGGAAACACTCGAAACCTTGTCTCGATATTTTGTGACGCACGGCTTCACCACGCCGGATGCGGCTTTTTTTGCATGCAAAAGCACAATTGGCGCGAATCATTCAGCAGCAAGCGGCATTCCTTGGCTTTCTGGATTGCTTCTGGCTGCTGGGCTGCGCCTGCATGATCGGGGCGCCCTTGGTTTTCGGGCCTTTCCGAGGGGCGTAATGGGGTATGCCACTCGCGACGGCGTCAACGATTCCGGTGTTCTGCAATTCGCGGAGTTCCTGAAAAAGACACTCGCCGAAGCAACTTAATCGCGGCCCCGGGAAGACGGAAAGCGGACGGTGCAGAATCAACGGTCGGTGTGAACGTTAACAGTCGAATGCTCTGCCGTTGAGCTGCCGGGGATCCGTGCAGACAGATACGCTCGGATCGACTACCTAGGTCAATCGAGCGAAGCGCACTCCATTTTGTCCTTTTCATCGTCTTGACATAGTCGCATTCGCGTTGTTTACTCCCCCGCGAGGAGGCTCTTTTCATGACACCTATGGCGCGCTTCGTTGTCGCCCTTGTGGCTGCAATTCTGACAATGGCTTCAAGCCGCGTCCTCGGGGCGCAGGATGCTTCTCACAAACTCGCTGCCATGGACGAGTTCCAACTGCAGCTTCCGACCGACCCACAGATCTCTCCCGACGGAAAGAAAATCGCCTACGTGCGCCGCTTCGCCGATCCCATGACCGACAAGCGCTACTCGAATCTCTGGATCATTAATACCGACGGAACCGACCACCGCCCGCTAACCACGGGCAATCGCAGCGACACTTCGCCGCGCTGGTCGCCGGAGGGCACGCGCCTGGCATACCTCTCCGATGCTGACGGCAAACAGCAGGTGTACGTGCGCTGGATGGACACCGGTCAGACCGCGCGCATCACCAATCTCGAGCAGACCCCCGATGCCATCGCATGGTCCCCCGATGGAAAAATGCTCTCCTTCTCAGCTCTAGTTCCGGGCAAAGGTCCGCATATCGCCGATCTGCCAGCCCCGCCTACTGGGGCAAAGTGGGCCGATCCTCCCACCGTCTACGATCGTTTGGTCTACCGTTTCAATGGCACAGGCTATCTGAAGCCCGGCTATATGCAGGTTTTTGTCGTCAACGCAGAAGGTGGCGCGCTGCGGCAAGTCACGAACGGCGACTTTCCGAACGGCGGCAATGAATTTGGTCCCTCGCGTGCCTCTTGGACCCCCGATGGCAAGTATCTGATCGTTTCCGTCAATCGCCATCCCGAATCCGATCACGAATACCTCGATGATGAAGTCTACGAATTTAATGTCTCCGACGGTTCCTTGCGCCCGCTTACCAATCGCAAAGGACCGGATAATGCACCTGCCGTTTCTCCAAACGGAAAATTCATCGCTTACACGGGCTTCGACGATCGCTATCAAGGTCACCAGACTACAAAGCTCTATCT
>QHZC01000457.1:4548-12834 GCA_003224515.1 Acidobacteriota bacterium | reverse complement strand
GGCGCGCGGGGCTTCGTCCCCGGCAGATCGAGGGCTCCGGTTTCCGTCCGCCGATTTGGGTGCAGCCATGGCCACCTGTGCGCGCTGCCAGGTTTGCCATTGCGAATAGTCCGCAAAACGCTGCGCTGCGCCAAAACCATCCAGCCCGACTACCACGGTCGAGACGCGATCCAGCATGAACCGATCGTGCGTGACCAGCACCAGAGCTCCAGGGTACTCAAGCAGGCTCTCTTCCAGAATTTCCAGCGTGGGGATGTCGAGATCGTTGGTCGGTTCGTCCAGTAGCAGAACGTCCGCGGGTTGCAGCATGAGTTGAGCAATCAGGACCCGTGCGCGCTCGCCGCCGGAAAGCCGGCCAACCCGCTGGTTCAGATTTTCCGCCGAAAAAAGAAATCGTTCGGCCCACGAAGCGACATGGATGACCCGGTCCTGATAAATTATCGCGTCGCTGTCCGGCGCAAGCGCCCGGCGCAAAGTGATATCGGGATCGAGTTCACGACTCTGGTCGAAGTACACAATTCGCAATCCCTGGGCACGGCGAATTTTGCCGCACTCCGGCTTGATGCTGCCGCGCAGCAAGCGCAGCAAAGTTGTTTTGCCGCTGCCGTTTGGACCGACCAGCCCCATTCGCATCCCGGAGGTCACGTCGAAATGAATGTCTTTGAAGAGCGTGCGGCTGCCGACGCCGTAGGAAACTCCCTCGAGCGTGATGAGCTGTTTGGTCCTCCGGTTCGTCGCGGAGAAATCGATTTCGGCGCTGGCGCTGCGGCTGCGGGCGTTCATCTCCGCGAGTTCGCCGATCATCTCGTGCGCTTTGTCAATGCGCGCCTTGGCCTTCGTAGCACGCGCCTTCGGTCCGCGGCGCAGCCATTCAAGCTCGGTGTGAACGCGGTTCTCGAGCGATTCCTGCCGTTTTTTCTGTGCCTGCAAGTACTCTTCCTTCGCTTCAAGGAATGCGCTGTAGTTTCCGCTCACGCGCAACGCGCCGTCCTCATAGGCTCGATTGAGTTCCACCATTTCATTGGCGACGTTTTCCAGGAAGTAACGATCGTGGCTGACAACCACACACGCGAATGGCGCATTCCGGAGAACGAATTCGAGCCACTGAATGCCGGCGAAGTCCAAATGGTTCGTGGGCTCGTCCAGCAGAAGAATGTCCGGCGCCTGGACCAAAGCTTCGGCAAGCGCGAGCCGTTTGCGCCAGCCGCCAGAGAGCGTCGCGGCATGCGCATCAAGCTCGGCAAAGCCCGCGCGGCCCAGTGTTTCGGCAAAACGTGAGGCTCGCTCGGCTTCGGGAACGGTCGCTCGTTCGAGGGCTGTCTCGATTACGGAGCGAATGGTCACGCCTGGTGCAAACTCTGAAATCTGCGCGACGATACTGAGCCGTGTACCTTTGCGAATCGCCATGTCTCCGCTGTCCGGATTGACGCGTCCAACAAGCATCTCCAGCAGCGTCGACTTGCCCGAACCATTCGGCCCAATCACGCCGATGCGGTCCCCTTCGGACACGGTGAAAGAGATACTCTGGAAGAGCGGTGCGACACCATATCTCTTCGACAGTCCTCGCGCGCTGATGATCGGAGGCAATTTTTCGGTCTTCTCCTGCACCTAGTTTAACCTTGAGAGTCATGGCAGTGGAAACTCGGCAGGCTGTTGCTTCCAGCTCAAGTGAGACTATTTCTGATGTACAAATTTGACGCCCTGGTTCTTGGCGGCGGGAGTGCATATTTTTCTACAGAGCCAAATCCGGGAAGTGCAGCGCACCACGGAGTTCGCGGTGCGCACTGAATCCGGCGATTTTCGCGCGCCCGCCCTCGTGGTTGCCACGGGGGGACTTTCCATCCCCAGAATGGGCGCGACGCGGTTCGGATATTAATTGGCGGCCAATTCGGATTGAAAATTGTGGCGACCAAGCCGCGCTTGTGCCTTTCGTACTGGCCTTTAGAGATCGCAGCCGGTACTGCGACGTGGCGGGCGTGTCGGCGGAAGTGATCGCAAAGGCGGATCATCACGCCTTCCGCGAGAAGATGTTGATCACCCATCGCGGCTTGAGCGGGCCCGCGATCCTGCAAATTCCTGGTACTGGGAGAAGGGGCAGCTGATTCGAATTGGCTTAGCTACCGAACGCGGGATCACCGCAACAATTCGTGCCGTGAAGGTACGCGACATGGCAGCTGCGCGAACGGCTTTTCAGGGAATTCTGCCGAAGCGATTCGCTGAACGCTGGCTGGAAAACCATGCGCCGCAGGCTTGGAACAACGATGTCCTGGCAAAATGGGAGGAGCAGGTACACGAGTGGGTGATCAAGCCTGCTGGCACCGAGGGTTAAGCGAAGGTAGAAGTTACGGCAGGCGGTATCGATACCGCCGAATTGTCAAGCAAGACGATGGAGTCTCTCAAGGTCAAAGGACTATCTTTCACCGGTGAGGTTGTCGATGTCACCGGTCATCTGGGTGGATTAAAATTTCAGTGGGCTTGGGGCGTCGGGCGCCGCCGTAGGACGCGCGTTATGAAAACAACGAAGGATCTCGAAGATTGCGTTCTTAGGAAGCCTTCTGCTCCGCGTAAGCAACATATTCCTCGTAGGGACCTTTGAAATCCTCGACTTTACCGCCCTGGAAATGCCAGATGCGCGTCGCGACTTCGTCAATGACGTCGTGGTCGTGGGTAACCAACAGCACCGTCCCGTCGTACCGCTGCAGCGCGATGTTCAGCGCGTTGATGGATTCCAAGTCGAGGTGGTTCGTCGGCTCGTCTAGCACAAGAAAATTCGGCTTCTGCAGCATCAGCCGGCAAAAAATCAGCCGCGCAGACTCGCCTCCGGAAAGCGCCCGCGTCGGCTTCAGCGCATCCTCGCCGCTGAAAAGCATCCGCCCCATCAAGCCGCGCAACTCCTGTTGCGAAGCAGCAGGATCGAATTGCCACAGCCAATCGATCGCCGTCATGCCTTTGGTGACGGATTCGCCGTGGTCTTGCGCGAAGTAGCCCACAGCTACTTCGTGTCCCCATCTCACCTCGCCGCCATCGATCGGAAACCGCTGGTCCTGGTCCTCGATGAATCCCGGCGCATTGCGAACCAGTGATTTGAGCAAAGTAGTCTTACCGGCGCCGTTGCGGCCCATCAGAGCGATTTTTTCGCCCCGCACCACACTCGCTGAGAATCGCGGGATCACCTTCAGATCTTCGTAGGACTTTTCGACGCTGCGAATCTCCAGGGGATGGCGTCCCGAATTCCGCTTCATATCGAACTTAATGTATGGGCGCTGGATATTGCTCCTCGCCAGCTCCGCCGTTTGCAAGCGCTCGACCTCTTTCTTGCGCGAAGTCGCCTGCGCGGAACGTGTCCCCGCGGAAAACCGCGCGATAAACTCCTGCAACTGCGCGATTTTTTTCTCGCGATTGGCGTTGTCCGCTTCGATGCGCCCGCGAATCTGCGTCTTGGCCACCACCATATCGTCGTATCCGCCTACGTACATGATGATGGTCTCGTAATCGATGTCCGCGGTGTACGTGCACACGCTGTTCAGGAAGTGGCGGTCGTGTGAGATGACGATCAGTACGCCTTCGTAGTCGCAAAGATATCTCTGCAGCCAGTGCACGGAATCGAGGTCCAGGTTGTTCGTCGGTTCGTCGAGCAGCAGCGCTGTCGGATTGCCGAAAAGCGCCTGTGCCAGCAGCACGCGCACCTTCTGTCCGCCCTGCAATTCGCCCATCTTGCGCTCGTGCAGCGCGCCCTGCACGCCCAGGCCGTCGAGCAACACTGCGGCATCCGCCTCCGCCGTGTAGCCGCCTTCCTCGCCAACGATACCTTCGAGCTCCCCAAGCCGCATCCCGTCGGCGTCCGTCAATTCGTCGTGTGGCTTGGCATAGAGTGTGCCGCGTTCTTCGAGCGCCTTCCACAGCGGTACATTGCCCATAATGACCGTGTCGATGACGCGATATTCGTCGAACGCAAACTGATCCTGCCGCAAAACACCCATCTTCTTGGGCCGGGTAATCGAGCCGCCGGTGGAGTCGATCTCCCCCGTCAAGATCTTCATAAACGTGGACTTACCTGCGCCATTCGGCCCGGTGACGGCGTAGCGGCGCCCCGCCATGAAGGTACAGGTCACGTTCTCGAATAGAACCCGCGGCCCGAACCGCATAGTAACATTGTTAACGGAAAGCATAACCCTCCAATTATAGCGCGGATTCGGCATTCGCGCTTGCCGCTGTGTACAACATTTTTTGGATAGAACATCCTGAGGAAAAAACGTGGCGCCACGCCTACGGCAAACCGAAAGTAAAGAGCGTCGACCCCACCGCGACCGCCACGTATTGTTTTCCGTCAATGGCGAAGGACATCGGCGACGAGTACACCGACGCGCCGCATTGGAAATGCCAAAGCGCTTTGCCCGAAGCGGCCTCAAGCGCGATGAAGTTTCCCTCCGCGTCACCCGTGAAGACGAGTCCACCGGCTGTGGAAAGCACACCAGACCATGTCGGCGAGGGATGCCTCCATTCCCACTTCAATTTTCCAGTGTTCGGATCGATGGCGCGAAGCGCGCCGGTGAACGGCACGGCATCGTCGTTCGGAAAATACGCGCTGCCATAGTAAGCGTGTCCCGCTTCGTATGGCTGCGGCGCCGTACTGAAAACGTCACACTGTTCCCGCGCCGTGACGTAGAAAAGCTGCGTTTGCGGATCGTAAGCAGGCGACATCCAGTTCGTCGCGCCCGCTGCGCCCGGGCACACGCGATTCCCTTCCAGCGTCGGCGAGGCGTCCTTTCGCGCAATGGGAACTCCGCTCGTATCCTTCGAGTCGCTCCAAGTCACTTTTGCGAAGGGGTTCGCAAACTCGAGCTTTCCATTGGTGCGATCAATCACATAAAAAAATCCGTTGCGATTCGCCTGCAGGATGAGGTGCCGGTCGCCCTGGTCAACCATCACGGGCACCTGCGTGGCGTCGTAGTCGTGCTCGTCATGCTTCGAAAACTGAAAATACCATTTGAGCTTTCCCGTGTCCGGATCCAATGCGAGCAAGGAATCGCTGTAGAGATTGTCGCCGGAGCGTCCTTCGCCGCGATTCGAAGGTGAAGGATTGCCCGTGGTCCAGAAGGTAGTATTGGTCGCGAGATCGTAAGTCCCTGTGATCCACGCGGGTGCGCCTCCGATTTTCCACGAGTCGCCTTCCCAACTGTCGTGGCCAGGCTCCCCCGGACCAGGGATAGTGTAGAAGCGCCATTTGCGTTCGCCGGTCGCGGCATGGTACGCGTCAATGAAGCCGCGAATTCCATATTCCCCGCCCGACACTCCGACGAGCACGAGATTCTTGATCACCAGCGGCGCAAGCGTGATGCTGTAACCCTTGCGGTAGTCCACCGCCGTAGCGTCCCACACCACGCTCCCGGTTTTGGCATCCAGAGCGAGCACATGCGCATCGAGAGTGCCAAGAAAAACTTTGTCGCCCAAAATCGCCATCCCGCGATTCACGCGCCCGCAGCACGGACGAATGTCCGCCGCAAGAGCGCGTTGGTATTGCCAGATGGGCCGGCCCGCGCGTGCGTCGAGCGCAAAAGCCCGATTGTCCTGTCCTGTGCCATAAAGGATGCCATCCACAACCAGCGGTGTCGTTTCGAATTTCCCGCCCGCCATCGTCTGGTAGGCCCACTTGGGAACGAGCATCGCTGCATTCGAAGCGTTGATCTGGTCCAGCGCGCTAAAACGCCGTCCGGCGTAGTCGCCGGAGTACATCAGCCAGTTCTGCGGCTCTTTTGCCGAGTCCAGCAGCCGCTGCGGCGTCACCTGGGCGCGAGCGTTGGACAGCCGGCCGCACAAAACAAGCGGAGCCATCAAAGCCAGCCGCATTCCTGTTTTCATGAATGCGCTTTTCATTGGGCACCCACGGCAAGCAGGTACGCGACTACGTCCTGAAGATCTTTATCGCTCAACGTTTTCTGGTCGTACACCGGCATCAGTGACTCGCGGCTCTTTTCGAACGAACGCAGTTTGTCCTTCTCGAACAGGTGAATCTGCTCCCGCGTGTCCATCATTTGAAACGTGAAATGGTCCTCGTTCAGCACCACCCCCATGAATTTCTGTCCGTCCGCGGTTTCCACTTTGACCGTTTCATATTCTTGCGAAAACTCCTTCATCGCCTCGGAAATACCCTGCGCCAGCCGCCGGCTGGGACTCCGCAACGATTCCACAATGTAGTCGGTGGAACGCGTCGCGCCCGTGGCACTCAGGTCTGGCCCTATCCGGCCTCCCTTTCCCTGAATCATGTGGCACGTGCTGCAGCCCGCAGTCCCGTTGAAAATTTCCTTCCCATGCGCCGCATTCCCAATGGCGGTAGCGTCAGCTTTTCTCTCCACGCTCCGGATGTAGCTGATCACCTGCCAGATCTCTTCTTCGGTCATGCCCACGCCCTGCTGGGTCGCTCCGTTTTGCGGCATGGCGGTGCCGGGAACTCCTTCGTTAATCGTTCGAAACAGGTCGGCGTCCGAATTGCCGCGACGTTTCCGCGCCCGCGTTAAATCCGGTCCTCGGCCTCCGCCCCGCGCGCCTAACCCGTGGCAAAACGCGCAGTTCGCCCGGAATTGTGATTCACCCAGCTTCGCGGCTTTCGGATCGGCGGAAAATGGATTCTTGTCCTGGGCCTTGAGAGATGCTGTGAACAAGCCCATCATGAGCAGCAGAGTACACGTGAAACAAGTGGCCGCCCATACCGGTGGCTGCTTAAGCGGGTCCGGTAAACGTGGGTTCTTGGCACTATGCATAAATGTGGCAGCTCCATCGCAACAGATACCAAATTGCGAAAACTATAGCACTCGTTCGCAAACAACCAAATAGCGAAACGGCGCGAACACACAGTGGGCTGGAATTTCTGCTTTAGCGGACTGCTCCCTCGGACTGGAACAAGATTTTTCCGTTCGATGGGAACGCTTCGGAGCCCTCGTTTGCCAGCTTCCCGTTGACGAATTTGAAGTCCTTGCCAAAGTCCGGCAGCAGCGTGAGCGCATAGGAGACACGGCCAACCCCTGATGACTCAACAAGCAACGGGTAGGCGCCTCTTTCCGCCAGAGGAGCAATCTCCCCGCATTTCTCCAATCTGATTTGATCCGGATCCCACAGACAAAGCATTCTCCAGTAATCCCTAGACGAACAGTACACATATGCTATCATTTGGGTTTGCATCGGCTGAGAAATTCCGCCTACTCCCATGACCCGCCTTGCCCGAAGTATTTGCATAAGTCCTGAGGGGTGTATACCAACTCTTCCCACTTTGGAACGAGTTCACTCCTTGCGAAGCCGAGGAGCCGTTCGCTGCTGCAACTCCGTCCTTTGTTTTCATATTCTTACGCACTATTTTGCGCTTTTTTGCACTCCACAAAAATTCAAGTCTGTTGCTTGCATGGGATTTCCGCACTCTAGCGAAAATCACCCGCGTGGGGTCGCCGCTCTATGCTAACTATGCTCCCCTCAATTGGCTTTCCTCCACCCCATCCGATAGAATCGCCCATCTGCCCGCGCTACCAGCCTAAACGTACGGGGCAGGACGAGGCCACTCCATGACCCACACCACTGACGCCAATGACCGTATGAACCGCACTCTGGACTCCGTCGACCCGCAAATCGCGGATTTGCTGCGTGACGAAGCCAGGCGCCAGGCCACTGGCCTTGAACTCATTCCTTCGGAAAATCTCGTCTCCGAAGCGGTCCTCGAAGCCATGGGCTCGATTTTCACCAATAAATACGCCGAAGGCTATCCGGGAAGACGCTACTACGGCGGTTGCGAGTACGCCGACAAGGTCGAGCAACTCGCGATCGATCGTGCGAAGGAACTCTTCGGCGCGGAGCACGCCAACGTGCAGGCGCATTCGGGCACATCCGCAAACGTTGCTGTATATATGTCCACCCTGCAGAAGGACGACGTGGTTCTGGGAATGAATCTTTCCCACGGCGGCCATCTGACGCACGGGCATCCGCTGAATTTTTCCGGCCGGATGTACAAGTTCGTGGCTTACGGCGTGAAGAAGGAAGACGAGCGCATCGACTATGACGAAATTGAAAAACTCGCTGCTGCGCACAAACCAAAAATGATCGTCGCCGGCGCAAGCGCCTATTCGCGCATCATCGATTTCGAGCGCATTGCCAAAGCCGCGAAGTCCGTTGGCGCGCTCTTTTTTGTGGACATGGCGCACATCGCCGGACTCGTGGCCGCTGGAGTTCATCCGAGTCCCGTGCCGCATGCGGACATCGTTTCGACCACCACGCATAAGACATTGCGCGGCCCGCGCGGCGGCT
>QHZC01000457.1:0-4528 GCA_003224515.1 Acidobacteriota bacterium | reverse complement strand
TTCCCCGGGACGCAGGGCGGTCCGCTGGTGCACACGATTGCCGCAAAAGCGGTGTGCTTGAAGGAAGCGATGGAGCCGTCCTTCAAGGAATACCAGAAGCAGGTCGTGGCCAACACAAAGGCCATGGCCGGCGCCGTTGCCAAACGCGGGTTCCGTATCATCACGGGCGGCACGGACAACCACCTTTTCTTGATCGAAGTGTACTCGCGCGGCATCACCGGGATGGACGCCGAAAAGGCCCTCGACCGCGCAGGGATCACCGCAAATAAGAATTCGATTCCGTTCGATCCTCTCCCCCCAATGAAGGGTGGCGGAATCCGCCTGGGCAGCCCTTCGGTCACGACACGCGGCATGCGCGAACCGGAGATGGAACAAATTGGCGGCTGGATCGCGGATATTCTCTCGAACATCGGCAATGCCGAGGTCGAGCAGCGCGTGCGCAAGCAGGTTGCGGAACTCGCATCGCGCTTCCCGATCTATAAGGCGCGTTTGCGCGGCGGTCCAGCGCGGACCGAATACGCCCACGTTTAGCCCAACCCCGAATCCTTTGGGCTCGGCATGAATATCTTCAAAGCAACGGCCGATTTCGAGCACTGGCTGGCAGGGCAACTACCGATCATTCGCCAGGATCTCGCCCTCAAGCATCAGCATATGGCGGATGCCGTATTCCCTTTCTTCCGCGCCACCTTCTATCGCTGGCTGCAGCTCTGGCCGGAAATTTGCGTCCATTTGGTGAAGGCCCCGGCGGTATTGGGCGTAGGCGATCTGCACATCGAAAACTTCGGAACCTGGAGGGACGAAGAAGGACGCCTGATTGGGGGGGCGTGAACGATCTGGATGAAGCATGGCCGGCGCCGTACGCGCTCGATCTAGTGCGGTTGACCACCAGCGTTTATGTCGCGATCGGGGAAGAACACCTGAACCTTACGAAGCGGGTGGCGGCTGAAGCGATCGAAGCGGGTTATCGAGACGCCTTGGCCGCAGGCGGCAAAGCGTTTATCCTGGCCGAAGACCATCGCTGGCTGCGCTTGCTCGCCCTGGGCAAATTGCGCGACCCTGTGCAATTCTGGAATAAGCTAGAGCACCTGCCCCCGTACACCGCCAAACCACCGGAGGAAGCGCGCACGCTGCTGGAAAAGTCGCTTCCTTCTGCGCGGGAGGAATACCTATTGAAAAGAAAGATCGCAGGACTAGGCAGCCTCGGGCATTCCAGGATTCTCGCCTTGTCCAGATGGCGGGGAGCGCTCGTCTCCCGGGAAGCGAAGGCGATTCGGCCTTCGGCGTGGGTTTGGGCCAGGAAGGCCTCTTCAACGGAAATTTATTGTAAAAAGCTGGTGCAGCGTTCGATTCGTGTGCCGGATCCTTGTGTGCATTTCGACGGGCGCTGGGTGGTGCGGCGTCTGGCGCCAGACTGCTCGCGATTGACCTCGCTTCCCTGTCGAAGGACCGCGACGACGCGCGGCTGCTTTATTCGATGGGCTGGGAAACGGCCAACATGCATTTTGCCACGCCGCAGGCGATCGCCAAGTTAAAGCATGAACTCGCGGCGCGCCGGGGCCGCTGGCTCCACAAAGCCGCAAAGGCCATGCTGGCGGCAACCAGGAAAGATTGGGAAAAGTGGCGGCGCGACTGGAAGCGCTCCGCGCCTCGCTAGAGGCCGACAAAGGACCTGTCCTCGTTCCAGGTCCTCCAACTAGAGTGCCGCTGGCCAAAGACTGTCCTCCGGGTCAGTAGATTCTGAGTAAAACTGCGAGTAGCTTCAAGAACCGGGATGGGAAGCCTATTCGCGACCGTGTTACGTACTGTTCCGCTGATCGCCCCGCTGCGTGGGACATTTCTTCTTGATGATCCACAACTGGGTTGGCGCGATTCTCCAACGCGCCGCGGGAGCTTCCCGGAAATCCCATTCTCCAGCAACCGCCACGCGCCCGTTTTCCCATCGGGCTGCCCTGCGGTGGACGAGGTGAGTTGATGATGGATACGGAAGCCTTCCGTGAATTCAAGACCGGATTGACGCTCCTGCGAGACAATTACGCTATGAAAGCTCTGCCGCACATGCGGCGGGCTGTGGACCTGGACAGGAACAATCCCTATTACATGTCCTATTTGGGTGTGGTGCTGGCGCGCTCGGAAGGAAAATGGGGCGAAGCGGAACGGCTGTGTGACTCCGCGGTTCGAATGAAGCGGAATCAGGCGCAACTCTACTTGAATCTCGCTGAAGTTTACGCTACCGCTGGGAGGCGCGACGACGCCGTTGACGCTTTGCAGACCGGGCTGAAATATGCGCGCCGCGATATAAGGCTGACCATTGCGATGAACAAACTTACGGCGCGCCGGCCTCCCGTCCTGAGCTTCCTCAGCCGCAGACACCCACTTAACCGGCACAGACGACTTAAATCGATCTCTCCACCCCCAAACACAAGAACGGGCGTCCCGGTCCCCCGGGGCGCCCCTTCTTGCTTTCATCAGCTCGGTGGGATGGCTAAGCGCGCAAATTAGACTAACGAGAGTTGGCAGCGCCAAAGTTATAAGAGTGCTGGATTCCCATTTCCATGAGGATCTTGATCCCGATGCCGAACATGCCGGTCGGGAGAACGTCCCTTCGAACGACTTCCGCGAGGTACTCGCGGGCCATGGAAGCGGGACCTTGTGAGTAGGGCATGGTTACGAAGAGTCGCATACCAACTTCATAGCCAGGTTCACTGGACTGAAAAAAAACACCGGAGCGGGAAACGCTGACTGAGCCGCGCATGTCTTCAAAGTCGTCTTTTTCCGGGTCGGAAGGACGGACGCGCATGAGCTGCGTAATCTTGCAGCGGCGGCTGCCGCGGCGCTCCGTGCGTGAAAATGGCTGTTTGGGAGAAGTTCCTGTTGGGAGTTTTTTCGTCATCAGACCGTGCTGAGTCGCCGAGGGTAAATCATCTTTCCGGAGAAGTGATGCGCTCCATCCGAGAAGAGTGTAATCCAAGGCAACAACTAAACCTATAGCGGAAACAGTACGGAAGTACTAGAAAAGGAAGGGGGATGTGGAAAAGGGCGGTAAAGTGCTGACAGCGAAGAAGAAGAGAGCAAGGAATCCCAAATTGAAGTCGGGAAGGCGATTGGTCAAGAGCGCGGAGATCGAAGTGCTCGGACATGGCGGAACCATTCCGGATGGAAGGCCTACTCAAGGAGAAGGCAGACATCCTATTTCTTTCATCTCGTGGAATCAGAAATGAAGATCTGACTGCAGTTCGAAGAGTGCGCACACCACTCCAAAGGTGCAAATTCTTTTGATTGGTGTGACGGGGAGGAAGCAGAGTTTCCGCAATGCGTGCGGGCGGGAGCTCGCCGGTACCTGCCGAGAGATACATCAGCTGTGGTGGGAGGCGCTCGCGCACTACAAGCAGGCGAAGCGATCTGCCCCGGTACGTTGTGCGTAACATTTCCGTTATTTCGAGTGGTAACCATCCTTCCCTTCTGCGGGCGTACACCAGCGGCTGGGATTAAGCGGCGCGAACACCAGTTGATTCCTTTGCCGAGAGGCTCACGAGCAAGGAAATCGCCAATCACTTTTGTTTATCGGAGCAAACGGTGAAAAATCTCTTATATCGAAGAAGCCGGCTCAGACGATCGTCTGGGCATTGTGCAGATATGCCAGACGCAGGGGTTCAAGCCGTAGTTTTAGCGTTCAGTTTCTATTCTCGAATTGCGGACACTTCGCCCGTCCTGTATCCAATCTTTCACCTATTCGCTTCGGCCGGGCTCCGGCCGGGCACCCTTGACGCGATCCGCGGCTAGTGGATCGGCTTGCGTCAGTGCCCACTTCATGGCCATGTACAACGACCGCTTCAGGGGAGTAGGCGCAAGCTAGGTGCGATTCATTCCAAGCAGTGAACGGCGTTTTTTGCTCCGTCAGTGGCGGTAGGAAACAAACGAATTCGCGTTTGTTTCCTGGAGAGCGCGCGACGACACAGGCAGAATAGGCCGCTGCACTACTCTTGGCGCAGGGCTCTCATTGGATCTATCCGGCTCGCGCGATAGGCCGGTCCAAAACTCGCCAACAGCGCAGTCACGACCAGAATGGGAATCATGATGGCGAAAGTCGATGGCTCGGTGGGCCGCATTCCGTCCACCAGGTGCACCAATAGACGCCCCGCAGCCAAAGCGGCAAGTATGCCCACACCAACGCCGACGAAAATCATTCTAAGGCTCTGAAGGAGGACAAGCTGTATGACGTCGCGAGCACTGGCCCCGAGAGCCATGCGCACCCCGAATTCCGGCACACGCTGGCCCGTCAAGTAGGCCAGCACGCCATAAATGCCGATGCACGCTAGCAGTAAAGCCAAGCCGGCGAAGACGCCAAACAACAGTAAAAGGAAGCGGTGACGTGCGAGCGAATTACTCATGAGCTGCTCCATGGTGCGAACCTGGTAGAGGGCTTGATCGCCAGAAGCTCCACCCGTGGCTCCGCGCAGTTCCCTCCGAAGCGGGTCGACCACATTCAAGGGGGGGATGCTGGTCCGGAGGGCAATGGACATGAGTTCGG
>QHZC01000456.1 GCA_003224515.1 Acidobacteriota bacterium | reverse complement strand
ACCCAATCAAAGGAGCACGGGTTCGAACTGATTTATCAGGCTGGGGCTAGGCTGACATGAGTCAGGTGTGCTAATTTTCTTCACCGTTGAAGTTGAAGAAGAGAACTGCCCGGAAAATCGACTCTGCAGAGGATGAGTGGAGATGACGAAAGAACGAGCGCTAATTACAGGAATAACCGGGCAAGACGGATCTTATCTTGCCGAGTTCCTCATTGGTCGTGGATATGAGGTATTTGGTGTAGTTCGACGCAGCAGCAGCGTAAGTTCCGAGCGAGTGGCGCACCTCGCAGAGCAAGTTACTTTCATACAGGCAGACCTACTCGATCAAACGTCGCTTATTAATGCCTTGCGGCAAGCTCGCCCGCGCGAGGTTTACAATCTCGCAGCTCAATCGTTCGTGCCTACGTCATGGCATCAACCTGTACTGACAGGAGAGTTCACAGCGCTCGGCGTAACTCGTATGCTGGAAGCCCTGCGCGCCGTGGACCGGGACATGCGCTTTTATCAGGCTTCTAGCAGCGAGATGTTTGGCAATCCACCTGAATCTCCACAAGATGAGACGACACCCTTTCATCCTCGTAGCCCATATGGAGTTGCAAAGGTGTACGGACACCATATTACGGTGAATTATCGCGAAAGCTATGGTCTCTTTGCATGTTCCGGAATTCTCTTCAACCATGAGTCGCCACGACGCGGCGTCGAGTTTGTTTCGCGCAAGATCACCCAGGGGGTAGCGAAAATCAAATTGGGAATGGCGAAGGAATTGGTTCTCGGTAATTTGGATGCACGACGAGACTGGGGTTTCGCTGGGGAATATGTCGAGGCTATGTGGCAAATGTTGCAACAAGACGAACCCGATGATTACGTCGTTGCCAGCGGGATCGCCCACTCGGTGGCCGACCTCGTGCGGATTGCCTTCGAATTCGTACACCTAGAATGGCAGGAGTTTGTGAAGGTCGATGATTCGCTCTTTCGGCCTGCGGAAGTCGACCATCTAATCGGGAACTCATCTAAGGCGCGTCGAAAACTTGGCTGGCAACCAAAGGTTTCTTTTCCCGAACTGATTGCCATGATGGTGGATCAGGATATTTTTCGCTTAAGGAAGGGGCTCCCCCTCTATGCCGCGGTGGCGCTTGCGGAGTCCTGATGCGGGTTTTGGTCACCGGTGCTACTGGGTTTGTAGGGCGGCACCTAGTCCAGTTTCTCAAATCCCGTGGCGAGACGGTGTTCGGAACATACTTGTCGAAGAAGACCGTTGGGACTGATCCGGAAGCGAGACTATTCCGATGTGATGTACGTGAAAGAGTTGCGCTGCGGAAGATCGTCGGCGCGCTTCGTCCCAAAAGAATTTACCATCTCGCGGCCGTGTCGTCGTCGCAGGAGTCCCTCCGACATTCCCAGGATGTGTTCGAAGCTAATTTTTTGGGTACTTATAATCTTTTGGAGTCCGTGCGTCAGATCGTTCCGGACGCACGAGTTCTTGTGGTCGGTTCGGGGCAGTGCTATGGGCCGGTGAAGCCCAGTCATCTTCCCGTGACTGAAGACCAGGCTTTCGCACCGCCGAATCCCTACGCACTGAGCAAGGCCGCAGCCGACATGCTGGCGGGCCAATATTACTTCAGGTTTGGGTTGCACATCATACGAGCTCGACCTTTCAACCATACGGGGCCGGGGCAGATGCCTGGTTTTGTTTGTTCCGATTTTGCCCGGCAGATTGCAGACGTGCGCGATGGCGTGCAAGCGTACCAACTGCTGTTAGAAAAAGGAAAGAACGGTGAAGCATACAATGTGGCTTCGGGTCAAGCCACTTGGGTATGGCAAATTGTACGAGTGCTCGCCTCGTTTTCCTCCTGGCGCATACGTCTGTCCGTGCAGGGTCAGCGCTTCCGCCCAGGGGACGTCCGGACACTTTATGGGAGCAGCCTCAAGTTACGTCGCGCGACGGGTTGGAAACCTGCGTACAATCTCCGAACCACATTACGTGACCTCTACGTATGGTGGAAAATGACTGAGTGCGTGAGGAGCTAAGTTGGCCGGTCGACCACTTCTCCCGAAGTGGGCGGCGAGCAGTAATTTCCGGGGGGATCAGTCGGCGAAGAAATTGTCGGCCGGAAGAGGTCCAGCTTGCCCGAGCGGGCAGGTCTGAGGATAATGAGCTCTCCAAAGGCAAGCTGTATTTAATTTATGATCGTATCCATCCTGACCCGTCGAGCCGGTCACGCGGAATCAAGGCTTCGACAAAGCACAGCACGTGGACATTAGGCGAGCGAATCTCCCGTGGACCTTCCCATTTTCTTAAATCCGCCAAAACTCGTGACGCCGTTTTCTGCATGGCACGAACACATTCCCTTTGCCATGTTCCTGGTTGGTGTGCTTAGGCCGGAACTGATTGTAGAACTCGGCACGCAGGGGGGCGATTCCTATTGTGCGTTCTGCCAAACTGTTAACGCACTGAAACTGAATGGGCGTTGTTTTGCGGTCGATACATGGAAAGGCGATCCGCAATCCGGGTTTTACGGGCCGAAGGTGCTTGAAGATCTGCGCGCGCATCACGACCTGCTCTACGGAAGTTTTTCCAAACTGATTCAAAGTACGTTTGACGAAGCACTCTCCCACTTTGAGGACGGGACGATTACTCTCCTTCATATTGATGGATATCATACCTATGAGGCAGT
>QHZC01000451.1:1994-13058 GCA_003224515.1 Acidobacteriota bacterium | reverse complement strand
TGCAAAGCCGAACACGACGAAGTCGTCGCGCTCGGTGGACTGCACATCCTTGGCACGGAACGTCACGAGGCGCGGCGCATCGATAATCAGTTGCGTGGCCGCGCGGGACGCCAAGGTGATCCGGGCTCCTCGCGTTTTTTCCTTTCGCTCGAAGACGACCTGATGCGCATCTTCGGCGGCGAACGCGTTAAGGCGCTGATGTTCCGCCTGGGCATGACCGAAGGGGTACCCATCGAATCCGGGCTGATCTCACGGCGCATCGAAAACGCGCAGAAATCCGTCGAAGCGCAAAACTTCGACGCGCGCAAACACCTGCTCGAATACGACGACGTGATGAACAAGCAGCGCGAGACGATCTACGCGATTCGCCGGTCCGCGCTGGAAGGCAAAGACCAGCGCGATTATGTCCTCGGGATCGCGGAAGACGTTGTGCGGGAACTCGTCGACACTTTCTGCCCGCGTGAGCAGCAACCCGATCAATGGAATACCACGCAGTTTCTCGCGGAGAGCAACGCGCAGTTCGGCATCGACATGAAGGCGGCAGGCGCCGATCCAGCGACGCTCAGCCACGACCAGCTTGGCGACGCTGCCGCCGAAGCCGTCACCAAGCGGTACGAGGAAAAAGAAAAGCAGTTCGGCGCGGACCTAATGCGCTGGCTCGAGCGCCGTATCATCCTCGACGTGGTTGATTCGCAATGGAAAGACCACTTGCTTTCACTGGACCATTTAAAGGAAGGCATCGGCCTGCGCGGCTATGCTCAAAAAGACCCTATCGTCGAGTTCAAAAAAGAAGCCTTCACTCTGTTCGAAGACATGATGGCGCGCATCGACAATGAAACGATCCGCTATCTCTTCCACATTCAAGCGCAGCAGAGCGAGCAGCTGCCTTCGGAGCGCGCGCCGCAACCTTTGTCTCCGCCGCAAGCAAAGCGTCCTCGCGCTGATGCCGTCGCCGCCAGCGCCGCAGCGCGCGCCGGCGAGCCGCAGCATTTGCCCGCCGTGGCGCGTGAAATCGAGCGCCGCCAGCAGCGCCAGCAGAAAGACTTGCAATATCAGACCGGGCCCGCACAGGACGAAGCGCCGAAGCCCGTGAAGGTTGGCGCGAAAGTGGGCCGCAACGATCCTTGCCCCTGTGGATCAGGGAGAAAATACAAGAAATGCCACGGCGCTTGAGTAGGACAGATTCCTGTCTGTCCCGCTTTTGCCGAAGCCGTGAACGAAAATTGATCGTGGTTGACTGAAGGATGAGGACCGGCAAAATACCTGTCCTACTACAGAGGAAGCAAATGCCACCAAGTCCAGTACCACAGCAAATGCCGGAACGCCAGCCGATCCCCGGCGTGAAGAATCTTGTTGCCGTTGCCAGCGGCAAAGGCGGCGTCGGCAAGACCACCCTCGCCGTGAATCTCGCACTGGCCTTGGCGAAGCTCGGCCACAAAGTCGGCTTGCTCGACGCGGATGTTTACGGGCCGAACGTGCCGATCATGCTGGGCGCGACGCAGCAACCGGAAGCCACGCAGGACAAGCACATCATTCCCGTGCAATCGCAAGGGCTGAAGATGATTTCCATGGGCCTGCTGAATCCCGGCGATAAGCCCATGATCTGGCGCGGGCCGATGCTGCACAGCGTGATTACGCAATTCTTGCGCAGTGTGGAATGGGGCGAACTGGATTATCTGATCATTGATCTTCCGCCCGGCACAGGTGATGTGCAGTTGACGCTGATTCAGACGGTTGCTGTCACCGGCGCAGTCCTGGTGACCACGCCGTCGACCGTGGCGCTCGCCGATGTGCGCAAAGCCATCGAAATGTTCCGCCAGGTGAACGTGGAAGTGCTCGGCGTGGTCGAGAATATGAGCACGTTCTCCTGCCCACACTGTGGCAAGTCACTGGATATTTTTGGGCATGGCGAAGGCTCGAAAACGGCGCTGGCCTACGGTGTGCCTGTCCTTGGCGAAGTTGAAATCGATCCGCGCATTCGGATCGGCGGAGACACCGGCAAACCGGTGGCGGCTCTCGGCGAAGACGCCGCGGGTGCGAAGAGTCTCTACAACGTGGCGCGCGCCGTCGTCGCGCGCCTGACGCAAGTGGCCGGGACCACTGGTGGCCCCGCGGTTCAGATCGATTGAAGCTTCACGCATCTTTTGTTTTGCCGGGATTGTGCACTGCTTCGATCTTGGCGGCGAGACAGTTCCGGCACAGGCATCCTTCCGCACCGGCCGGCATCGGGACGTGCGGCAGTTTCGCGCACCAGCAGCGGCCTTCTGGCTGGCAAGTCATAGCGGCCCGGCACTGTGCGCAACGGGTTTCCACCAGGCTATGATGGCGCAGTTGTGGCGCGCGGTCCAGAGCTGCGCGCGGCGTTGCAGCCGCGGTTTCCTTGTCAGTCGGCGTCTTTTTGCGGGCGGGGCATGCCCCGTCCGTAGAGGCACGATATATCGTGCCTCTACAATGAGATAGCGCTGGCCGCATCTGGCCAAGGCCATGAAGGCGAAGGAAAAAGGACACGATTGGCCCGACAACCGGATATCCGACCCTATGGTGGCAAGCGCCCGCAAATCGCCACTTCGGCTTATATCGACCCCGCGGCGGTCATCATCGGCGACGTGGTGATCGGCGAGGACTCGAGCGTCTGGCCGTGCTCGGTGGTTCGTGGCGATGTGCACTACATTCGCATCGGCGCACGCACGAACATTCAAGACAGCTCGGTGCTGCACGTCATGCGCGACGAGTGGCCGCTGATCCTCGGCGATGACGTCACCGTCGGCCATTCCGTGACGCTGCATGGTTGCACCATCGAGTCGCGCTGCCTGATCGGCATGGGCGCGGTCATTTTGAATGGCGCGACGATTGGCGCGGGAAGCATCGTCGCGGCGGGGACGCTCATCACCGAGCGGACTGCGATTCCAGCGGGCAGCTTGGTCATGGGCTCGCCGGGCAGGGTAAAACGCGTGCTTACCGGGATCGATCAGGCATCGATTGATGCTTATGCGCAGCGCTACGTCGGCTATAAGAATATCTATCGTGAGGAACCCACCGCGTGAGTGAAGGCGCAGCAAAAAAGGAAGAAAAGCCGCGCAAATTTCAGGCGATTCGCGGCACCCGCGACCTCTTGCCTCCCGAGACGGCGCTATGGAATCGCGTCGAGCAAACTGCCCACAAAGTATTCACTACGTTCGGCTTTGGAGAGATCCGCCTCCCTATTTTTGAGGACACTGAGTTGTTTCGGCGATCCATTGGGCAAGATACGGACGTGGTCTCAAAAGAAATGTACACCTTTGAAGACCGGCCTTCGGAACTGCCCGATCCGAGCAAATTTGCCGAGATCGGTCCATTCCTACAGGAAGTCAGACGCGCATTTGACAAGGGCGAAATTCCTAAGACGGTTGCTAACCGCGAGGCACTTGCTAGATTTGGCGAAAAATTTACCGCTTTTGCGGAGGAGTATCAGAGATTGCCTCTCGGTGCCATGGGCGGATTACCAGATCTTCCAGCTTACAAAGCGGCGTTCTTGGAAGCCTTCCATTTCACCAGAACAATCAAGCTCGGTGAAGAAGTGACCCTGCGGCCAGAGGCGACGGCGAGCGTGTGCCGGGNNAGCTGTACTACATGGGGCCGATGTTCCGGCGCGAGCGGCCGCAGAAGGGGCGCTACCGGCAGTTTTATCAGATCGGCGCGGAGGTGCTGGGCGGCAGCGACGCTCCGGCGATCGACGCTGAAGTGATCGAAATGGTTATGACATTTTTCGACCGGCTGGAATTGCAGGGCGTGCAGCTCGATATCAATTCGATCGGCTGCCGCGAATGTCGGCCGAAATACGTTGAATCGTTGCGCGCGGAACTCCTGAAAGTGAAGGACCAGCTCGGGCCGGACAGCCAGCGGCGCATCGAAACGAATCCACTGCGCGTGCTCGATTCCAAAGTGGAAAGCGAGCAAGGAATTATCGCCACACTGCCACGCATCGCCGATCACCTTTGCGAAGCCTGCGCGGCACACTATTCGGGGGTAAAACGCCAGCTCGAAATGCGCGGCGTCTTCTTCCGCGAGAATTGGCGGCTGGTGCGCGTGCTGGACTATTACATGCGGACGTCATTTGAAATCACGGCGCAGGGGCTTGGCGCGCAGAATGCCGTGTGCGGCGGCGGCCGTTACGACGGACTGGTAGAATTGCTTGGCGGACCGCCAACAAAGGGCATCGGCTTTGCCATTGGCGAAGATCGACTAATCTTGTCGCTCCAGGAGAGCGGGAAAGCGCCTGGCCAGCAGGGCCGCGACGTGTACATCGCCTGGATGGGTAAACGAGCTCACGCGACCGCCATCCGTGCGGCAAAAGATTTGCGTAAGGCCGGCTTCAGCGTTGAGCTACCGCCGGGGGAACAAAAATTCGGCAAAGCTCTCAGCCAGGCGGATAAACTCGGCGCGAAGCACGCCTTGATTCTCGGCGACAATGAAGTATCCGAAGGCTTGTGGACGCTGAAGACGCTGGCGGACGGCTCGCAGGCCAAGTACACCGAACCGGATTTGTTGGAACATTTGCGAAAGCAAAAAGCACCGTCATCCTGAGCATCCCGGTTCCGGCCGGGGCGTGAAGGATCTCAACGTCGGACACTTCTGGGCGGGATGATGAGTTGGGATGCTTCGCGGAGTTTACCCTGAGCCCTGTCGAAGGGCTCGGCAAGACAACCTAGCGGATTAGAGAGGAACGAGCGCGTGCTGGATTTTCTAGACAACCTGAAGCGCACACACTACTGCGGCGAACTGCGCGGCAAAGACGAAGGCCGCGACGCTATTGTGATGGGCTGGGTTGCGCGCCGCCGCGATCTCGGCAATTTGCTCTTTCTGGATATCCGCGACCGCACCGGCATCGTCCAGGTGGTCTTCAACAAGGAGGCGCACCCCGCGGCGCACGCCAAAGCGGAGCAGGCGCGCAGCGAATTCGTCGTCGCCGTCGAAGGCAAGGTTATCAAGCGCCAGAAAGCCAATCCGGAATTGGCCAGCGGCGAAATCGAGATGGTGGCGGCGAAACTGCACATCCTCAACAACGCCAAGACGCCGCCGTTCCCGATCGAAGACGAAATCAACGCGGCGGAAGAGACGCGCCTGCGCTTCCGGTATCTCGACTTGCGCCGGCCGAAGCCGCACCAGAACCTCGCCCTGCGCCACAAGATCATCCTCGAGATTCGCAAAGTCATGGACGAAATGGGTTTCCTCGAAGTGGAAACTCCCATGCTCACGCGCTCGACGCCGGAAGGCGCGCGGGATTTTCTTGTGCCGAGCCGCATTCATCACGGGCAGTTTTACGCGTTGCCGCAGTCGCCACAGATTTTCAAGCAGATTCTGATGATCGCTGGGCTGGACAAATACTTTCAGATCGTGAAGTGCTTCCGCGACGAAGATTTGCGCGCCGACCGCCAGCTCGAATTCACGCAGCTCGACCTCGAGATGTCATTTCCGAGACAGGAAGACGTTTTCCAGGTGATCGAAAACGTGATGCTGCGTGCTTGTGCTGTCGCGGGCATCAAGGCCGAAGCGCCGTTCCCGCACATGCTTTATAAGGAGGCCGTTCGAAAGTACGGCAGCGACAAGCCGGACATGCGCTTTGGCATGGAATTGCATGAAGTGACGCATTGTTTCCCAGTCGAGGCGAAGACCAAGCTGCAGATCGAAGGCCATGTTTTCGCTTTTGCCGCCCCCGGAGCAGCAGGCTATTCGCGCAAGCAGCTTGACGAATTGGCTGAAAAGGCCAAGTCGCTCCACGCCCGTGGTACATATTTTGTAAAAGTCGCACCGGAAGGGCTGACCTCGACGGTCGAGAAACTGATCGGCGCGGAAAATGTGAAGAAGCTGGCCGACGCCTGTGGCGCGAAGCCCGGCGATCTCGTTATCGCTGTTTCCGCGAAAGAACAGATCAAAGGCACCGAAGCCGCCGCGCTGATCGCGGGTCAATTGCGCTTACAACTTGGTGAAACGCTCGGCGTGATCGACAAGTCCCAGTGGAAATTCTTGTGGCTCACGGGCTTTCCGCTGTTCGAATGGAGCGAATCGGACAAGACCTGGGTGAGCGCGCAGCACCCCTTCACCGGCATCGTCGATGAAGACCTGGAGAAGCTGGAGTCCGCGCCGTGGGAGGTACGTTCGAAGGGCTACGACTTGGTTTTGAATGGCAACGAGCTCGGCTCCGGCAGCATTCGAATTCACCGCCAGGACATTCAGGAGCGTCTATTCAAAGCGTTAGGCCTGTCCGAAGAACAATTGCGCCGCCGCTTCGGCTTTTTCCTCGACGCGCTGACCTACGGCACTCCACCGCACGGCGGCATCGCGCTGGGGATCGACCGCATGGTCATGCTACTTGCCGGTGAAAAGTCCATCCGCGAAGTCATCGCCTTCGCAAAGACCACCGCCGCCCAAGATTTAATGGCCGATTCTCCATCTCCGGTCGACAAAGATCAGCTTGACCAACTCGGGATCGCCATAAAGCCCGAGGTCAAGAAAGCCGCAGAATAGGAAATGGCCATGGATCAGCTCTGGGCAATCAAACAGAATGTAGATTCATTCCCCGCGACAATTTTTTTCGTTAACTACAATCCACTTGCTATTTTTCGATTTACGCTTTATCGCTGTCCTTATTCTCTGTTTCTCGTCCCGATCATAGTCGCCGGCTATTTGGGATCCTTATTGGTAATCGGTGGGATATACGCCTGCGGCGTGCACTACTGGAACCGGCCTACCGGTTTCGGTGACCTGATCTTTTTCATAGCTTTCGTTTTGCCGCTTTTGGCCTGGATCATTGTTCGTGCGGTGCAAGTGATTTGTTCCATCCGCCGCTATAATGGCCGGTGGAAAACGAGCCGGTAATGAGCCGGATACGCATATTGCCGGAGGCAGTGGCGAATAAGATCGCCGCGGGCGAAATTGTCGAACGGCCGGCGTCGGTGGTGAAAGAGCTGCTGGAAAACGCTATCGATGCGGGCGCGAAGACAATTCGCGTCGAAGTGGAAGTCGGCGGCAAGCGCATGATCCGGGTGATCGACGACGGCCACGGCATGACGCATGACGACGCGCTGCTGGCGTTCGAACGACACGCCACGAGCAAGCTGCGTTCCGCCGACGATTTGCTCTCGATTGCCACGCTGGGCTTTCGCGGGGAAGCTTTGCCAACGATCGCGGCCGTGTCGCGTTTGTTGCTCGAAACACGGGACGAAGCGGAAGCCGAGGGCACGCGCATTGAATTTACCGGCGGGAAACTTATCGGAGTAAAGCCCGTGGGTTTGCCCGCGGGAACGACGATCAGTGTCGCCGATATTTTCTACTGTGTTCCTGCGCGCAGAAAATTCCTCAAGGCGGACACGACGGAGCTGGGCCACATCGCGTCGCTGGTGACACACTACGCGCTGGCCAATCCCAGCAAACAATTCATTCTCACGACCCCGACACAGGAAATTATTAATTGTCCGCCTGCGGAAAAGTTGGCCGACCGCGTCTATCAGCTCTTCGGACGACAGGCGCTGGAAGAGCTGGTGGAAATTTCCGCCGTTTCTGCTCCCTTCCGCGCGGCGATCACGGAGCCGGAACTCCATCCCCAAGAAGAAAACTCATCGCTGACGGTGAGTGGATTTACGTCGCGTCCTGACATACAGCGGATGAATCGCAACGGAATCTACATTTTTGTAAATAGGCGCTTGGTGCGCGACCGGCTGATTCTGCACGCGATTCACGAGGCTTACCGCAACATTCTGCCGCCGGCCGTTTTTCCCGCGACGCTGCTTTTCCTGGAGATGCCCTACGGCGAAGTCGACGTCAACGTGCATCCCGCAAAAATCGAAGTGCGCTTCCGGCGTTCGCAATTGGTCCACGATTTTGCGCGCGATGCCATTCGCCAGGCGTTGATGGGTGCGCGGCCGATTGCGAGTTTTGCGGCCGCCGCTGCCGCCACGCCGCAAACCGCAGGCCCCGGAAATGGAACGTTCTCCGGTGGCGTCCCGCCCGCGCCCGTGGAATCGGGCGTGCCGCGCGCGATTATTCCTCCCATGGAAGAGGTGGGTGTGGGTTCCGGAGTCGGCTCCGACGGCGGATTTGATCTCACCGGCGCGCCGATGCGCCCGGTCGAACAGCGGATTCCATTCACTTCAGGAACTGCATTTGGCGCAGGTGTCCGACCGGCGGAGACTTCTACCCCTGGAAATTGGGCCGCAAATCTCATCGCTCCTAGCGCGGAAGCTCCCGCGAGCCTCCCGCGCCCCGAACACATCGCAGATCTAAAGCCACTTGGTCAGGTCAGTGCAAGTTTCATCGTCGCCGTGAACGGCGAAGGGCTGTGGATCGTAGACCAGCATGTGGCGCACGAGCGCGTACTCTTTGAGCAGCATTTGGAAGCGCGGCGCGCCGGAAAAGTGGAAGCACAACGGATGCTCCTGCCGTTGGTGATTGAATTGTCGCCGCGGCAGATCGTCACGTTTGAAAAGATCGCGGAAGAATTGTCCGCGAACGGATTTGAAGTTGAGCCCATGGGTCCGAAAAGCGTGGCGATCCAGGCTGTGCCCGCGGGCGTTGGCGCGCCCGATGCTGAAAAACTACTCACCGAAATTCTCGACGGCATCGAGCGCGAGAACGCCGCGATTTCAATTGAGACATTGCAGGCAAAGATCGCGGCGTCTACCGCCTGCCACGCGGCGATCAAGGTGAACACTCCTCTCGAACAATCGAAAATGGAATGGCTGCTGGACGCGCTGGCAAAAACCGATTGTCCGATGAGTTGCCCGCACGGGCGGCCGGTGGTGCTGCGGTATTCGATGAAAGAAATTGAGAAGGCGTTTCATCGCATTTAGCCATGTCCGGCGCGCAAAGTATGTTGTCATCCTGGGCGAAGCGAAGGATCTCAAGGTGATGATTGGCGCCCAATCCGAAGTTGATCGCAGAAGGATGCGTTGAGATCCTTTGGGCCCCGACCCGGTCGGGACCTCAGGATGATAATGGTGGGAGAGACGCGGATGACGGGGACGCAGAAAACGGCAGTGATCTTCGGTCTGGCGAACAAGCGCAGTATCGCGTGGGCCATTGCGCAGAAACTGCATGATGCCGGCTGGCGGCTGGCCATCACCTATCAGAACGATCGGATGGAACAGGAGGCCAGGGATTTGATCACCGATATGCCGGGTGCCGCGGGCTTCATGTGTGATGTCTCGTCGGACGATCAGATCCTAAGGCTCTTCGAAGAATTGAAAACCCGGTATGGAGTGTTGAATGGCATCGTGCACAGCGTGGCGTTTGCTCCTGCGGAAGAATTGAAGGGCGAATTTGTGAACACCACGCGCGAGGGATTTCGTATCGCGCATGACATCAGCGTGTACTCGCTGGTCGCGGTGGCACGCGCTGCCGCACCACTGATGACCGCGGGTGGTGGAATCATCACGCTGACGTACTACGGCGCGGAAAAAGTCGTGCCGAAGTACAACGTCATGGGTGTGGCTAAAGCCGCACTCGAAGCAAGTGTGCGCTATCTGGCAAACGACCTTGGGCCGAAGAGCATCCGAGTGAATGCCATTTCTGCTGGCCCGATCAAGACGCTAGCGGCACGCGGGATCTCTGGGTTGGGAGACATGTTGAAGGCGCATGCCGAGCGCGCCCCGCTGAAGCGCAACGTCGATCCTGGCGAAGTTGGCGGAACCGCCGCGTTCCTGCTTTCCGAGGCCGGTTCCGGTATCACCGGCGAAACGATTTACGTCGATTGCGGCTACAACATTATGGGATTTTGAGAGTGGCACAGGCACGCTTGCCTGTGCCCGGTCTGCGGCTGCCTCAAAGTAAAGTCACACAGCCAATAATGGCTGTACCACAAAGATGCCAAAACTCACTATCGCCATCGACGGTCCTGCGGGGTCCGGCAAAAGCAGCGTGGCGCGGCGCGTTGCCGCGATGCTCGGGTATGTGTATCTAGACAGCGGGGCGATGTACCGCGCGCTGGCGCTGAAGGCACTGCGGCAGGGAGCGTCGCTGAATGACGAGGCCGGGCTTGAAACCTTCACGAAAGAAACGCACATCGAACTGAAGCCCCCTAGACCGGAGCAGGAAGCGGCGGGCGCGAAGAATGGTGTATTCCTCGACGGTCGAGAGGTGACGCAGGAGATTCGTACCCCGGAAGTGGCGCAGGCGGCATCGCGGCTCGCAACGATTGCCGGAGTGCGCCGCGTACTCGTCGCCGAGCAGCAGCGCGCCGGCGCGGGGGGCGGGGTGGTGATGGAAGGGCGGGACATCGGAACCGTCGTTTTCCCAAACGCTGAGCTGAAGATTTTTCTAGATGCTTCGCCCGAAGAGCGCGCGGAACGCCGCTGGAAAGAACACCAGGAAAAAGGCGAAAAGATGACGCTCGCCGAAGTTTTCGACGAAGTGATAGAGCGCGACCGCCGCGATCGCGAGCGCAGAGTTTCACCACTTGTACGCGCGGAAGACGCCGTCCTGGTGGACAACACCGCGATGGGCATCGAAGAAACCGCGCGGTTGATCGTCATGCTCGCCGGGGATCGCCAGAAACAATTGGCGGGCGTTGCGGGAGGAAATCCGTGATTCGAACATTATTGATGCTGGCATTTTCCGCCGGCATCGCGCTGTTTGTGATGTACTTGCTGACGATTGCACAGACCAGTCCCCGCCCCGCGGAAGCAACTCGAAAATTCCGCGCGTATCTCGATGAAGATTGGAAACGCTGGATGCAGGAATATCCCGAAACCGCGACTCTCGTTGGATTTCCAGGGCAGAACCGCCGGTGGCACGACGATTCGCGAGAGGGCATCCAGGCGAGAATCCGCCACCTCCAAGAGAGTCTCGCGAAGCTGAAATCCATTCCGCGCGATGCACTTCCTGCCGAGGAGCAACTCAATTACGACCTCTACCGGGAGCTACTGGAAACCGCGGAAGAGGGGTTGCAGTACGGTGACGATCCTATTCCTTTCCGTGATGTTGTCCCGGGCAACTCTTGGATGCCCATAACGCAGATGGCGGGGATCCAGCAGAGCGCCGCAGAAATAATTGCGGCGATGCCGCACCAAACGGTTGGGGATTACGAGGATG
>QHZC01000451.1:0-1782 GCA_003224515.1 Acidobacteriota bacterium | reverse complement strand
CCCGAGGCAGAACGAATCCGGCTCACCGCTCGTGCCAAGAAGCTTTACACCAGCGTCGTTGCTCCGGCGTTTCAGAAGCTCCACGACTACACGGCATTCACATACTTGCCGGCCTGCCGCGAATCGATCGCGGCAACGGCGCTGCCGAACGGCCCCGCGGCTTACGCGTTTCATGTGCGCTGGCAGACCACCACGGACTTGACGCCGCAACAGATTCACGAGATCGGACTTTCCGAAGTAAAACGCATCCGCGCGGAGATGGACAAAGTCATCGCAAGCGCAGGTTTCAAGGGCCGCTTCCATGACTTCGCGGAATTTCTACGCACCGATCCGCGCTTTTTCTACGAAAAGCCGGACGATCTGGTGAATGGTTATCGCGTTATCGCCAAGAAAATCGATCCGGAGCTTGCCCATCTCTTCGGCAAGCTGCCCCGACTTCCTTATGGCGTATGCGTGATTCCGGAGTTCAAAGCGCCTTCCCAGACAACGGGGTATTACCAACCGGGTGCACCGAGCGCGGGGCGGCCAGGCTGCTATTTCGTCAACACCTTTAACCTTCACGCGCGGCCAAAGTGGGAAATGGAAGCGCTCTCGCTGCATGAAGCGGTACCCGGGCATCATCTTCAGCTTTCGCTCGGGCAGGAGATGGAAAACGTGCCTGAATTCCGGAAACACCTCGGATACTCGGCGTTTGTCGAGGGCTGGGCATTGTATTCGGAGAGCCTCGGCGAAGAGCTCGGCATGTACAAAGATCCGTACTCGAAATTCGGGCAGCTCAGCTACGAAATGTGGCGCGCGGTTCGGCTCGTCGTGGACACCGGAATGCATTCGATGGGCTGGACGCGCGAGCAAGCGATGCAGTTTTTCAAAGAAAATACCGGAAAAACCGATCAGGACATTACTGTGGAAGTGGATCGCTACATTGTTTGGCCGGGACAGGCCCTGGCATACAAGATCGGGCAGTTGAAGATTCGCGAGCTGCGCGCACAGACAGAGAAGAAACTTGGCGCGAAATTCGATGTGCGCAAGTTTCATGATGCCGTGCTTCAGGATGGCACCCTGCCGCTGAGCGTGCTGGAAGCGCGCATGCAGCTGTGGATGGATTCGCAAGCGGCCCATTGAGAACTTGCCAGGCTTGACTACATCGCCGCAAAGGAAGCAGAAGGGGCGGCCTGACGATTCGTCTTTGAACTGAAGAATTCAACCGGCGCAGCGGGGAAACTCATTGCGCCTTTTTTTCGTGGTGGCGGAGATGGAAAGATTCGGGAGAGCTCAGGCCGGTGCGGACATCGAACTCAGAAATTCCATGTTGGACTTCGACTTCGACAGCCGGCTGATCAAAAGCTCCATGGCCTCGACTGTCGAGAGCGGGCTCAGAACCTTGCGCAGCACCCAGACGCGGCTCAACTCGTCCGGCGGAAGGAGCAGTTCGTCCTTACGGGTGCCGGAGCGCTGGATGTCGATGGCGGGGAAGACGCGCTTATCGGCGAGGCGCCGGTCGAGATAGATTTCCATGTTGCCGGTACCCTTGAACTCTTCGAAAATCACGTCGTCCATGCGGCTGCCGGTGTCAATCAACGCAGTGGCGATGATAGTGAGCGAGCCACCTTCTTCAACGTGGCGTGCAGCGGCGAAGAAGCGGCGCGGGCGCTGGAGCGCATTTGCGTCAATACCGCCGGAGAGCACTTTGCCGGAAGGCGGAGTGACGGCGTTGTAGGCGCGAGCGAGGCGGGTGATGGAGTCAAGCAGCACGACCACGTCGCGCTTGTGCTCGACGAGCCG
>QHZC01000450.1 GCA_003224515.1 Acidobacteriota bacterium | reverse complement strand
GCAGGCTCCGAGAGTTGCTGAATAAATGAATGCGGCGCTCCCGCTACGAGCGAAAGTTCCGCGCCATCCCAGTCTTCGCCGACGGTGCTGTCCACGATGGCCCAGCCTTGAAGCAAGGGCTTCTAGTCTGCTTTCGATGACAGCACGATGCGGTAGGGGCTCTTCCCGATGGGCACTTCGCTGATGTAGCTGAGGTATAAATTTCGCTCGCCTGCGCCTGTCGTCGAAATAGTCGCGGACCCGGTGATCCGGCCACCGGAGAGATCTAGGACGGTCAAGGACTTCAGCGCGTCATTCAACTGCGCGCTCGTGAAGTCGACATGAACATCCTGGCTGCTGCGCACATGGCCCAGATGTTCGAAGTACCCCACGCCGTTCTTATAGAGCACCACGCGCCGCACCGGCAGCTTTGCCGCCGATGGATTTGTGTCTTCACGGGCTCCATCCGCAGCCGCGATGTTCTTTGGTTTTGCGGTTGTACTAGTTTTTTCCTGCGCTGGAATTAAGCTGTAAAAAAATAAGCAGAGACACAGTACTGGTAGGAACCGTTTCATTAGCCACCGCCATCCCAAACGAATGAAACATTTGTGAATCGAGATGCGTGCGCTTTCACCTGCGTCGTCCAGTTCTGCAAGACGTTTCTTACTAACTCTCGAGATCGTGCCCACGAATCCGCTTCTATGGAATACTTGGACTCCAAGTTGCCCTCAGGAGTTCCGATGCCACGCTATCTCACCCAGCACACCCTCGCATGCCTCACCCGCCAGGGAGCCGAAGCACTAGCTCAGCGCATGCAGGCCGGCGGGCTCGCTCATGCCGAACGCGTCCTCGTTAACATGCTCGAAGGAAAAATGTTCGTAGAATTCCGCGCCGATTCCCGCGAAGACCTGGAAGCCTGGCTGGCAACCGAAGGCATGCATTTCGATTTCCTGGTTCGAATCGAGTGGGAAATGCAAGGCGACAAACTCCAACCGGCTTGCTAACTAAAAAGAGCGTGATTTCCGCGTTTTGCTGCGCTAGGCTCTCAGAATCACTCCAAAGGGAAGAGGTAACATCATGTCCGACTATGCTCACCCCGAAGTTCTGGTCACCACCGATTGGGTCGCGGCGCACGCCAAAGATCCTGGAATCCGCGTCGTGGAAGTCGATGTCGATACCACTGCCTACGATCAGGGGCACATCGACGGCGCCATCTCCTGGAATTGGCAAACCGAATTGCAGGACGCGATTCGCCGCGACCTTGCCGCTCCCAAAGCCTTCGAGGATCTCCTCGGCAAGGCCGGCATCTCGGCTGGCACTACCATCGTTCTCTACGGTGACAATAATAATTGGTTTGCTGCCTGGGCCTTCTGGCAACTGAAATACTACGGCCACGAAAAAATTCTGATCATGGACGGTGGCCGCAAGAAGTGGCTAGAGGAAAAACGCCCGCTCACGACTTCGAAGCCCACGGTGGCTGCCAGCACCTACAAGGTGAAAACAGCAAACGCTGCCATCCGCGCCAAGCGCGACGATGTTTTCGCCGCCATCGATAAGAACTCCGGCGTGCAGCTTGTTGACGTTCGCTCTGTCGATGAATTCACGGGGAAAATCATCGCGCCCCCGGGCATGACCGAAACCGCTCAGCGCGCCGGCCACATCCCCGGCGCGGCCAATATTCCGTGGTCGCAAGCCGTCAACGAAGACGGCACCTTCAAGTCCCGCGACGCCCTCAAGCAGCTTTACAGTTCAAAGGGCATCACCGGCGACAGAGAAGTTATTGCCTATTGCCGGATCGGCGAGCGCAGCTCCCACACCTGGTTCGTCCTGAAATACCTTCTCGGCATCAAGGACGTCCGCAACTACGACGGATCTTGGACAGAGTGGGGCAATCTCATCGGTGCTGCAATCGAGAAAGAAACCTCTTCAGCCGCTGCCAAGTAAGAACTTACTGCTTGGCCAACAGGACGCGGCGATTCTTGGCACGCCCGGCTGCCGACATTCAGGCGAAGCACAAGGGGCAAGTCGGAAGCGGCCATCGGAACGGCGTTTCATAAACGGGTTGTCTTCTTCTTATTCGCGCGCTGTTTCAAGCGCTATTTGTGGAAGTGCGGGGCGCGCCAGCATTGACCGAGAGAGTGACCGGAATCGCCACGTTGCGTCCCACAAGCGGTCACTCCTTTTTCTGATTCTCTCCTGGCTCAAAACGGTTAGTTCTTAGTTTTCTGTGGCTTACACCTGGGTCGGCGGTGGCGATTGGCCTGCCAATCTTAAAAGCATCATGTGCAGCACCTCCTTATGCCTTGATGGCGCGACCCGCTCCGCGTTGCTCGCGCAGGCGCGAAAGGGCGACCGCGAGTCGCTGGCCACGCTGATCCTGCCGTACGCACCTGGGCTGTACCTCGGGGCCCTGCGGCTGACTCGTAATCCCGCGGACGCGGAAGATGTGCGCCAGGAGGCTTTCCTATGCGTGGGTTTCGCGCATTGCGGCGAATGCGTCGATCGACGTGATTCGCAAGCGGCGCGACGGGAGAGTTTTTTCGCTGGAAGAGCCGAACGGTGCGGGCGACGAAACGCTGGGAAGCAACGTGACGGCGTGCCAAGACAATCCCGAAGAGCGCTTCGCGCGGCGGGAAATGCGCAAATTAATGGCGGACGCGGTCACGCAGCTTGCTCCCGATCTGCGGCAGGCGTGCTTGCTGCGCGACGTCTTAGAATACTCAACCCAGGAAGTTGCCGAGCGACTGGGGATTTCCGCGATGGCGGTGCGTCTGAGGCTCTTCCGAGGGCATCGGAGACTCCGGGAAAAACTGAACATAGCGCTACAGCCCGCCAAGCAACGGCAAGCGCGCGCGGCAGCGGCGGTCGAGACAGCGCGTCACGGCGAGGAATGCAAGCGCGAACAGAGAATTCCACTCGCAGCGTTTGCCGAGTGCGCCTGCGGAGATTGAATAGCAATCGACACGCGATCGTTGACGTCCTCCCCGCCGCTTGCGGCGAGGATTCCTACGGAGCCGGATGTTTAGTCCGGTCTCTTCGGTGGGTTCCTGGTTCACAGATCAGCCTTACTGCGCCGCATCTCCACAGGCTTCACATCGGGCCTGTCCGGCCCTAGGTCTGTTTGGGAAGAGAGGAGTCTAGGATGGAGCGGAAGAAAAAAGCAAGCCTTATATCCCCGGCCTGAACGCCGGGGCTTTACGGCCAGTTTGGTAAGTCTTCACGTCCGCGAGTTCTATCCAGTCGAACAATCCAAGAGTGATTTTTTGAGGAGCATGGGGAAGGGGAGTAGAATCGTCGCGGGTTTCCTCCGGAGGAGCCGAATGAAACAGGATCGCCGCCACAGCCCCCGGTATCCCTTCGCTGGATCCATCGAGATGCGCGAAGGCGCGTCTGAAGACAACAGGACCGCGCGCGTCAAAGAACTCAGCTTAAACGGTTGTTATGTGGATACGGAAAGCCCTTATCCGATGGGGGCGTCCCTGGCTATAAAACTCTTCACCGAGAACGAGTTTTTTGAGGCGCAGGCAAGCGTCATCTATTCTCAGCCAGGTCAAGGCATGGGGCTGATGTTTCGGGAGACCAAACCCTATTACCTCATGGTGCTGAGGAAATGGCTGCTGGCGGCGATGATGGGGAAAAAGGGCTCTGCAGGCTGAATCTTTTCCGCACCGAACCTATCCTCGATCCCTACCTTCTGACTCGTTTTGAATTGCTGCAGCGACCTCGGCTGATCGGTGAGCAGGCATCGTAGCGATTCCTGCGGCGCGGCACGACCCGAACGGCGCAGCGGCCAGGCGAGCAGGTGGATCATGCGCCAGCGACTTAACGTCTTCTATTTTTCCTCTTTGAGCTTTCCCAGAGCTGCGATGCCGTTCTTGTTTTTGGGATCGAGTTGAACGGACTTTTCGTAGTTCTGAATGGCGAGAGATTTCTTTCCAGCGCGCATATAGGCCTCGCCGAGACTGTCCTACACATTCGAGGATTGCGGGTACTCCTTGACGTTGCGCAGAAACACCAGGATGGCGTCGTCGGTCTTGTCGGACTGCAAGAGCGTGTAACCCAAGCGATTGAGGGTGCCTTCATTCAATTCCTTGGGGTCGGAAGTGGTCTTCTTAAGTTCGGAATACCTTTCGAGGGCGGCCGGCGTGCCCGCAGCATTGGCGATCAACAGGAGAACGTTGCCAGCGTTGCGCTGCGGCGCAGCGAACTTCCAGCCGTATTCCCTGGCAATGCTGGCGACCAACTCGTCGCCGACCGCGATGCCATTGTCCGAATTGGCCATGACGGCGACACCTTGCCCGGAATCGGCAAACATGAGGAGGATCGCCTGGAAGCCTTCGTCGGCGCCGTTATGCCCAAACTGATCGGAGTTTTTCTCGTCGCCCAGAAAGAAACCGAGGCCGACGTTTTCCCTCTGGGGCTTGAGCATCTCGCGAGTCATGGTTTGGGACAGTGCACGATTCGACTTCCCCTGCTTGGAAAGTGCGATCTCAATGGCGAATTTCGCTAGGTCCGTGGGTGTTGTCCAAAGCCCCGCTGCGGCCATCTCCGGATAAATGTGCCGCTTTCCGTGGACGACTTTTCCAGAGGCATACGTGCCGCTGGCGGCCAGAGCAGCGCGAGCGGGCGGAAGCGGCTGCTCATAGGTGCTGTCCGACATTCCGATTTTGTCGAGAACCGTTTCGCGCAGTAGATCCGGAAAGGGCTTGTGAGTGACGTCTATCATGAGTTGCTGCTCGATGGTGATGCCGCCGCCTGAGTAGCGGGTCTTGGTGCCAGGGACAAAATCAACGCGGATGGGCGCGGTGTTGGCGGGTTTTTCGCCGTTGAAGATTTGTAGCAGCGTGGGAACGGCGCAAGGTGACTTTTTGCTCTTTGGTGAACTCATTTTCGGGGACTTTCCAAGTGCTGAGTTTTTTGTTGACGTCATCATCGAGAGACAACCTACCTTGCTCGACCAGACAGAGCGCTCCGGTAGCGGCAACGGGTTTGCTGATGGAACCAGCCTGAAAAAGCGTCTTGGTCGTGACCGGCGTCGTGCCGCCGCTTTCGGTTACCCCGTAACTCTTGGTCCAGACGATTTTATAGTTGTCGATGACGGCGACACTGAGGCCCGGAACTCGGTATAGCTCCATCAATTTGTACAAGTCGAGAGGGAGGGGTGGCGCGTCCTTCGTCAAGGTTAAAGGAGCGAAACCGGTTTCGATTCGGCGGATGCGCTCGACCTGCGAATCAGGGGTGGCGGCGTTTACTTGCGGAGGACGAGGGTTTGCTGCGGCAAGGCAAGCGACGACCGCGGGCGTCAACCGGAGAAGTACTGCGAGCCTCTGTGACTGCACTTTCATGAGGACCTCCCTGGAGTGCACCGTTCGCGACTTATGATGCCACAGGGCGGTCTCGGTCTTAAGAATACGTACGGCGGGCTAACAAAGTTTGATGCCTCAAAGCATGCAACGCCAGCAAGCCCAAGCACCAACTAGTGCCTCGATCGGACAGCACCCACAGCGCTGCGAAGCTCATGGAAAGAGGGAAGCAGGCGGGAGCCGGAGGAGAAGTTACTTGTTTGTGCGGTTGTTGGAAACGGTGCGGGCCTCGGGACTCCTGGGGGTCCAGTCTTCGGGAGGAAAGGCCACGCGCCAGAAGGTTGGGCGCGGTGCGGTAAATTCCAGACCGATCTCTGCCTTGCCGCCACGCACCGGACCGAGGAACGCCACATGGCATTCCTGTTCCTCTTCCGTTTTGTTGTGCCGCATGTGCACCGCACTGCCGCTGGTGACGCGAGCGGCCAGCAGCACCAGTGCACCGTGGGCGTTAATTGCGAGAGTTTCGCTGAGTTCCTCGAAGTCCTTGCCCTGAGCGTCCTTCCCGCGTATGCGCACGGCCACTTGCATTAACACGCGCTGACTGCGGCGCCGCGCCCCTGAATGCATGGGTGTATTCGAGCCTTGAGTCATACAACCTCGCTACAAAATAACTATACGCGACGGTACAGGATTGTCGAGGACATCCCGAAGAGCGTATGTAGAGTGGATACCGTGTTTATTAATTCCGTTGCTCGATCGGAACGTAATGACGCGTGTCGTGCCCCAGATAGATCTGGCGCGGGCGCGCAATTTTCTGCTCGGGGTCGAGGAGCATCTCTTCCCACTGCGCGATCCAACCGGAAGTTCGCGGAATCGCG